>JAISLZ010000043.1 GCA_031277015.1 Eubacteriales Family XIII. Incertae Sedis bacterium
TAAAACCTTTTGACAAAAATTCTTCCTGACCGATCTGAAGAATTTTCCGCCTTGTCGCCTCTTTATCCCTCATTGGATTCCTTTTAAATGTAACTTAGTTATATAACACAGTTATATTAGCATCAAAAGCTTTTGCGGTCAAGTAAGAATTGTGTTTGATGTGAGGATTATGCTGAATTGATAAAAAACCGAACCGTAGCGTACGCCGTTAACACATATATTTTTCGGTGTTAGACGGTGTACTTGGGAGAGCATCCGCCTTGCACGCGGGAGGCCACCGGTTCGATCCCGGTTATCTCCACCATATATGACGTGTTGTTCCAGCTAAACCGACATTATATTGATCGGATTGTTCCTATATGCGTTATACGTATATGCAAGGTTGAATTTTCAATGTCGATATGGTAATATCTTTACATTACGGCGTCCAAATTGGGGGATCCTTACGAAAGCAATACGGAACGTGGACGTAATCAAGACCGACAGAGTTTTTTCGCGGGCCCTCCACAATCACGAAAGGATATTGGTTTGGACAAACATGTCAGGATAAATATTCACAAGTCGCTTGCGAAAGTGTTGCCTGAGTTGATTTCATATTTCAATGAGACTAACTGTGAGGTCAGCTTGTTCACGAAGATAATGGCCCAGGACAAGCCGAGTATCTATATCCTCCCTCCATCATCGGAAACCCTCATACTAAAAGCGAGATCGGTATCGAAGGGTGTGCCCATCATGATTGTTTCCGATAAATATAATGAGGAGGAGGAATTGGATGCCCTGTCGTACGGCGCGCAGGATTACGCGGTGGTGTCAAAGCTGCTATCCCTTGTCAAGCGGGTAACCAATCTGATAAATTCATCTTCTTCCCGTGCAAAGACCGAGGAGAAGATCGAGATACTCATACGGGATAAGGACAGGACGCAGAACGAAATTTCAAATTTGCAGGAAGCGCTTCTGTCTACCGTGGCGGAGATTGTGGAGTTCAGGGATATAGTTACAGGCGGCCATGTGAAAAGAACCAGTCAATATCTCGAAGCACTGATCAATAACATCAAAAAATTCGGGATATACGAAGAAGAAACGGCAGAATGGGATGTTTCGCTCGTGACCGCTTCGTCCATGCTTCACGATGTGGGTAAGATCAAGACTCCCGACGCCGTGCTATTGAAGAACAGCAAGCTGACGGAGAGCGAGTTCGACGAGATCAAACAACATACGATAGTGGGCGCCGATCTGCTCCAGACCATACGCAACAATATGGCCGGAGAAAACGACGAAAATTACCTGACATACGCTATTACATTCGCAAAATACCATCATGAGAAGTGGGACGGGTCGGGGTATCCTGAGGGGCTTAAAGGCGCGGAGATACCCCTTCTCGGAAGGCTTATGAGCATTGTCGACGTCTACGACGCACTGGTATCGAAGCGTCCGTACAAGGAAGGTATGGATCCTGTGAAAGCGGGCTCCATCATCATCGGGGATGCGGGAAGGGCATTCGATCCTCTGTTGATCGAAGTATTCAAAAAGACGATAGGCGAATTTGACCGGATAAGGGCGAGCCTCGAGTCGGAGCCCGGTCTCGTACTGACCCTTGAGGTAGACGACACTGGCGTTGATGGGCTTGCCGAGAACCCCAGTTAAAAGATTGACGGTGTCAGGGCCGCAAGTTGAGACAGATAGGTTGAATTAATAATACCGGTGTGATAATATTTTCGCATTGCGGTGTTTGACACAGGAGTAACCGGATTTGAAAAAAACCACACTGAGAAATATCACCTTTTATATCCTAGTCATAGCGGTCGTCATAGCGATCGCGTTTATTTGGAGGGGAGCTCCCTCGAGCGACAAGCCTAAGGAAGTTAACGTATCTGATATCGTCAAGGAATTGAAGGTCAAAAACGTCAAGGACATCGAGTTTTCAGACGATTATTCGATCACCGCGATCCTAAAAGATGACAGTGAGCTGATCAGCCCGTCGTCGTATCAATACAACAACTGGCTCATTGAGAATTACGTCGGGCCACAGATGGCGACCGGTGATATCAAAGCGTCCGAAAAGCCACCGTCCAGTAGTAACATCCTCATGACGCTTCTGCCTACGCTACTAATGGTAGCCTTCCTCGTGTTCTTCATGTATATGATAATGAACAACGGCGCTGGGGGAGGCGGAAAGGTCATGCAGTTTGGGCGTAGCCGCGCGCGCATACACAAGGACAGCGGTGGTAAGAAGGTCACGTTCAACGACGTGGCAGGTCTCGATGAGGAGAAGGCGGAACTGACTGAAGTTGTAGATTTTCTCAAAAATCCAAAAAAGTACAATGAGCTAGGTGCGCGCATACCCAAGGGCATACTGCTGGTCGGACCTCCGGGCACTGGCAAGACATATATATCCAAGGCTGCGGCGGGCGAGGCTGATGTGCCTTTTTTCACGATCTCAGGTTCTGACTTTGTCGAGATGTTCGTCGGTGTAGGCGCGTCACGCGTGCGCGATCTGTTCGAACAGGCTAAGAAGAACTCTCCGTGCATCATTTTCATAGACGAGATCGACGCCGTTGGCAGGCGGCGCGGTGCGGGCCTCGGTGGCGGGCATGACGAGCGAGAGCAGACGCTGAACCAGCTACTCGTGGAGATGGATGGGTTCGGGGAGAACTCGGGCATCGTCATCCTCGCGGCCACGAACAGGCCCGACATCCTTGACCCGGCGCTACTCAGGCCGGGGCGCTTTGACAGGCAGGTGGTCATAGGCATTCCTGACATCAAGGGCCGTGAAGCCATATTTCGCGTACATTCCAAGAATAAGCCGTTGGTGGACGAAGTGGACGCGAAGGTGCTCGCGCGCAGAACCCCGGGTTTCACACCAGCTGATATCGAAAATATGCTGAACGAGGCGGCGCTCCTGACTGCACGGCGCAATGGCCGCAAGATACGCATGGACGAGATAGAGAAAGCCATCACGAAGGTCATCGCGGGGCCGGAGAAAAAGAGCCGTGTAATCTCGGACAAAGAGCGTAGGCTTACAGCCTTCCACGAGGCGGGGCATGCGGTGGTCGCCCATTCGTTGCCTAATACGGACCCCGTACACCAGATTACGATCATCCCTCACGGTATGGCCGGAGGTTTCACGATGACTTTGCCCAAGGAGGACAAGTACTACGGCACGAAGACCGAGATGCAGGAGGAGATCGTGCATCTGCTCGGCGGGCGCGCGGCCGAGAAGGTGACGCTCGACGACATCAGTACGGGCGCGAGCAACGACATCATGCGCGCCACGGACATCGCGCGCAACATGGTGACGAAGTATGGCTTCAGCGACAAGCTCGGCCTTGTCAATTATAGCTCCGCCGACGAGGTATTCCTCGGCAAAGACTTTACGACCCACAAGAATTACTCTGAGGAGATAGCCTCAGAGATAGACGAGGAGATCAAGGCTATCATCGATGAGTCGTTTGCGACGGCCGAACGCATACTCACTGAAAACAAAGAAAAGCTCAACGTTGTGGCGGAGGCATTGCTCGAGATAGAGACTCTGGACGGCGACCAATTCGAGGCGCTGTATTCAGGATTCCTGACGCTCAAGGAGCTGCGCAGGCAGATCAGGGAGGAAGAAAAGGGTATCAGGGCGAGAAATGAGGCCGAGGCGGCGGAGACGGAACTCATGATGAAGGAAGCCGAGCTCGCCGAATCCACAGATGAGGATTATTATGAAGATGGGTATGACGATGATTCGGACGGGGGGCAGGATAGCCCTATCGGTCCGGACGACAGGGCGGAGATCGATCGTAACGGATGGGTGGTCGAGCGCCCCATTCCAGGGAAGCCGGCGGATGGTGCGGTAAAGAGGCCTACGCCCGTCTCAAAGGACAAGAAGGCTGCTACGAATGATCTCGTGAATACCACTGATAGCGGCGTAGAGGATGCGCAAGACGACCGAAAAAAGCCCACTTCCGGGACGACGAGGAAAAAGTCCTCAACCGATTCCGTGAAAAAAACCGCAAAGAAAACAGAAAAAAACAAGGTAAATGCCGCTAGCGAAACAACAAATGATAAAAAACAAGTCAAGAAGCGAGTAAGAAAGGCACCTAAGCGGATAGACAAGGAGGATGATAAATGATGGCAAACGGGAAACTTGAAAGCCTCAGACGGCAGAAGGCGGAAATCTCCCTGGGTGGAGGGCAGAAGCGTATAGACAAGCAGCATGAGTCGGGCAAACTCACTGCGCGTGAGCGTCTCGCGTCATTCTTTGACGAGGGTACATTTGTTGAGATCGACGTATTTGTGTCCCATAGGTCAAGCAACTTCGACATGCCGAGCGTGCACGCCCCTGGCGACGGTGTGGTGTCGGGCTACGGCAATGTTGATGGCCGCCTCGTATTCGCGTACGCTCAGGATTTCACCGTGCTCGGTGGCTCGCTCGGCGAGTACCATGCGGAGAAGATAGTCAAAGCGCAGAAGATGGCGATGAAGATGGGCGTGCCTCTCGTCGGTATGAACGACAGCGGCGGCGCGCGCATACAGGAGGGCGTGAACGCCCTGTCCGGCTACGGCAAGATATTCTACAACAACACGATAGCTAGCGGCGTTATTCCGCAGATTTCGGTGATTATGGGTCCGTGTGCCGGTGGCGCCGTATACAGTCCGGCCATCACTGACTTCATATTTATGGTCGATGGCACGAGCCAGATGTTCATCACCGGCCCGCAGGTCATAAAGGCCGTCACGGGCGAGGACGTCTCCGCGGAGAAGCTTGGCGGCGCGATGACGCACAACAGCGTGAGCGGCGTGGCGCACTTCATCGGAAAGGACGACAGGGATACCATCGCGCTCGTCAAAGAGCTGCTCTCCTACATGCCCTCGAACAACCTCGAGATCGCGCCGCCCAAACCTACGGCCGATGACACGAACCGCATCATCCCGGAGCTGAACGACATCATCCCGGACAACCCGAACAAAGGCTACGACGTGTATAAAGTCATCGAAGCCATTGCGGACGATGGTAGGTATTTCGACGTGGCGCGGCACTACGCGAAGAACATAGTCACATGCTTCATCCGCTTGGCAGGCAGTACCGTCGGCGTCATCGCGAACCAGCCTAAGGTCGCGGCCGGCTGTCTCGACATCAACGCGTCCGACAAGGCTGCGCGTTTCGTCAGGCGCTGCGACGCGTTCAACATACCCCTGCTGAACATAGTGGATGTCCCCGGCTTCCTGCACGGCGTGGGCCAGGAGACGGGCGGCATCATCCGCCACGGCGCGAAGCTGCTCTACGCCTACTGCGAAGCCACCGTGCCCAAGGTCACGATGATACTCCGCAAAGCCTACGGCGGCGCGTACATCGCCATGTGCAACAAGGAGCTCGGCGCAGACCTGGTGTTCGCGTGGCCTTCGGCCCAGATTGCGGTTATGGGCGCGGACGGTGCGGCTAACATCGTGTTCCGCAAGGACATTAAAGATGCGGAAGACCCCATCGCAAAGCGCGCGGAAAAGGTCTCCGAGTATGAGGAAAAGTTCAACAATCCGTATCGAGCGGCCGAGATGGGATATGTCGAGGACGTCATCGAGCCCGCACAGTCGAGGCAGAGGCTTATCAGCGCGTTCGACATGCTTGAGTCCAAGCGCGAGAGCCTGCCCGCCAAGAAGCACGGCAACATACCGCTGTAAGGAGGGCGCCATGGGTCTTTTCAAAAGAAAGAAAAAAAAGGATGTGCTCGCTCCCAGCACCGTGAGCGATGAACTTTTGGCCGTGATTGGCGCTGCCGTAGCGGCCTCCGGTGCGGACGAGCATGTTGCCGCCATAGCGGCGGCACTTGCGGCTTACGAAGATAGCGCCTCTGCGAGCGAACTGTATATCAGGAAGATAGACAGGGCCGCGGGCGTCATACCTGTATGGGGCATCATGGGCAACAGGGAGCAGATAGATACGAGAAGATTTTAGCGCGGGATAGGACGCTGGGCGTTACGTCCACGGTTAACCTTTATGCCAAATAAGCGCGTAACAAGAGAGTTTTGGCCAGATCATTATACAACAGGAGGAAAGAAAATGAACAAAAAGTACAACATCACAGTGAATGGAACAGCCTACGCCGTGGAGGTGGAGGAAGTAGGCGGCGCGCCCGTCGTTACATCGGCGGCGCCCGCTCCCGCGCCTGTTGCGCCTGCCGCGCCCGCTGCGCCCGCGCCTGCCGCGGCTCCGTCAGGCACAGCTTCGGCCGGAGCGTCCGTGGTGGAAGCGCCCATGCCCGGCACTGTCCTCGATATCAAGGTGTCCCCCGGCCAAGCGGTGGGCGCGGGCGATACCCTCCTGATACTCGAAGCTATGAAGATGGAGAACGAGATCGTGGCCCCACAAGCCGGAACGGTCGACGCTGTGCTGACGGCCAAAGGCGCGCAAGTCAATGCCGGCGACGGCCTCGTCTCCCTGAAATAAGCTGCGCGGATCATTTTCGCGCACCGCTGTCCCTATACAGGGATTCATATGAGACGATAATGTTACTTGCGTTCGACGTCGGCAATACGAATATAGTCCTTGGCGTGTTCAATGACGGCATGTTGGTGCAGAATTGGCGCATGGAGACCATGGTTTCGCGCAGCGCCGATGAATACGGCATGATGATCAATCAGCTCTTTGCATATGAAGGGCTTGATCCAAAAGACGTGGACGACGTGATCGTGTCCACCGTCGTTCCGTCCGTACTCTACACCCTTCAGCATATGTCGACTAAGTACTTCAACTCGCGCCCCCTCGTCATAGGTCCGGGCATCAAGACGGGGCTCGTGGTCAAATATGACAACCCCAGCCAAGTGGGGGCGGACCGCATCGTTAACGCCGTTGCCGCGCTTTCAAAGTACGGCGGCCCTGTCGTCATCATTGACCTCGGTACGGCCACAACATTCTGCGCGGTCTCGGATAAATGGGAGTATCTTGGAGGATCCATAGCTCCCGGACTCAAGATCAGTTCCGATGCTCTATTTGAGAAGACCGCCAAGTTACCGAGGGTTGAGCTGGAGGAGCCTGGCATGACGATATGCAAGAACACTAGCGAGAGTATGCAAGCCGGGCTCGTATACGGGCATATGGGCATGATCGAATATATGTGCGGCAGGATGAAAAAAGAGCTCTCCGATTACTGTGGAGGTAAAGCTGTCAAAGTCATCGCGACAGGCGGTGTGGCGACGATGATGGCAGGCGGCATCGACTGTATCGATCATGTCGACAAACTGCTAACACTCGAAGGGCTACATTACATCTACGAAAAGAACAGGAAATAACCGAGCGTCACACATGGACCAGCCGGCGTGATTATAGGTACAGGTGAAGCAAAACGTCCAAATTTCCAAAGCTGAAAAACCCCTTCATACTTGCGCCCATGGCCGGCGTGACAGATGACGTGTTCCGCTTTCTTTGCGGGGAGCAAGGTGCGGCTCTAGTCTATTCCGAAATGGTGAGCGCCAAAGCCTTGCATTACGGAGACCAGAAATCTCTTGAGCTGCTGGCGCATTCATCGGGCAGCGCGCCTGTGGTATATCAGCTGTTCGGTTCCGATCCGGACGTCATGGCGGAGGCTGTAGCGAAAATTGACAGGGTAGAGAATGGCGTGTCGGATTATTCGGGAGACGGTTCGGTTAATGGTTCATGGAGCAGCTCGCTAGATTATATTTTAAAAAAAGACAAAATTATCTCCTGTACTTCCTACGACATCAACATGGGCTGCCCCGTTTCAAAGGTGGTAAGGAACGGTGAAGGCTCCGCGCTCATGAAGGATCCTGACAGGGCTGTTCTCATAGTCGAGGCCATGTCGCGGCAAACACAAAGGCCCGTCACTGTTAAGATTCGTGCTGGCTGGGATGCCGCATCCACTGACGCGGGAGCTGCGGTGGGGTTTGCGCAGGCCATGGAGCAGGCGGGTGCGGCGGCCATCGCCGTCCACGGCAGGACACGAGAACAGTACTACGGGGGGAAAGCGGACTGGGGCGTCGTAGCGCACGTTAAGGACGCTGTAAATATCCCTGTCATAGGTAGCGGCGATGTAATGAACGCGGCGGATGCGCACAGTATGTTGCGCGAAACCGGCTGTGACTATGTGATGATCGCGCGCGGCGCAATCGGCAACCCATGGATATTCGCAGATGCCGCTGCACTCTCGCGTGGTGAAGCGCCCAGGCAATCGCCAAGTGCAGGGGAACGCGCCCGAATGTTTCTCAGACACGCCCATATGCTGGAAGCGGACAAAGGCGAATACATAGCTGTGCGCGAGATGCGCAAGCACTCGGGTTGGTACTTCAAAGGGCTTCCCGGCGCTGCCTCCTTCCGCGCGAAAGCCAACGCGGCCGAATCCATCACAGTTCTGGCCAGCCTCGTAGACGCGGCCTTTCTTTCATGAACTCTTTATAGATGTTCTATTGATTATACCGTTTACATCCAGCAGGCCAGTTTAGTAGATATCAAGCGCCAGCCGGTCCACTATAGATATATCGTCAAAATCGAGCATACCGTCCACCCCTGTCGCGATAAGCACTCCTGGCTTGACATGCGGCCCGTGGAAGTCAGAACCACCGGTTACAAGTAGACCAAGACTGTCGGCTATCGATATGTATCGTTCTGTGCGCGCGCGCGTATACGAGCCATAGTGGCACTCGATACCCCTAAGCCCTTGTTCTTTCAGGGTTCTAAGGTGTGCCGCAAGCTCCATATCGCACAGCCCGAGTGAATCCGGATGTGCAAGTACCGCCACTCCGCCCGACGCACGTATCTGATCGATACTCTCCTCTGCTGAGGGTTTAGGCCTGGAGATTTTGTGAAATTCATGACCCGTAAGATACCCTTGGAAAGCTGCCCTGATAGAAGCCGCTTTTCCCACATCTACCATTGCCGCCGCTATCTGAGGACGACCTATGTAAGCGTTTCCCGAGAGTTGTTCAACGTGTTGGTAGCTTAGGCGTACGCCCATTTTATTTAAATAATCGAGTATATTGTCCGCACGCTCGCGACGCAAGATTATAAGCCGCTTCACAAATTCTTTGAATGATGCGGATTCGCGGTCGATGAGATAGCCAAGTATATGTTGCTCGCGCTCGTGCGCGGTGGTTATCTCGATGCCGGGTAGGCAGACGAAGGCATCGTCTGTATGCGGTGTTGTACCGGCATTCAACGTTGACGCGGCGGATAGCGCCTCATCTATGCCGTCCGTAGTGTCGTGATCTGTCAACGCTATGACGCGCAGACCAGCTCCTGCGGCAAGGCTGACTACTGCGGCAGGAGAGTACTCACCGTCGGACATATTTGAATGCAGATGAAGGTCTACCAAAGCCATACGTGTAGTTTATCATAGATTCGAATATACTCTCCGTTTCTTTCTTGCGATTGCCTGTCAAAAATCTGCGGCACCTGTACAATGTGTATATTTTTGTGTATGATGATTAGGCATGGAGGGCGACTCGCTGAAGCGAAGATACTTGATAAAAAAAGTTCAAAGCTAAAGGATGGTATACACTGCGGAACAAAGGGGCGCACGAGATCATCACAGACGGAGTGCATACCGAGGCAATTCCAAGGCATAATGAAATCAACGAAAGGCTTGCCAATGAAATTATGGAAAGATGGAAGCTGTGAGCCCCGAAGGAGATTGATATGAAGGCGGTCTATCCTGTCATTATTACAGAAACCACAGATAAAAAAATACCGTATCTTGTTCACGTCCCCGATTTTGACGCTCAGACACAGGGGAAAGATCTTGCGGATGCAATCCATATGGCAGAATATCTGATATCTCTGGTCGGCGTAACCATGCATGATGACGGAAAGCCGATTCCGCTTCCGTCAAGCGCTTCGGATATAAAGCCGGAGTCTTCGCCTTGGCACTATGACCTTGGAGCAGGAGACGAAATATTAAGTGAAATCATCACCCTTGTGCCCGTAGATTTCGATTTGTATCGAAAGAGGCTGAAATCACTTTCGGTAAGGCGAAACGTTTCTTTGCCTGCATGGTTGGATGCAGAAGCCGAACGGGCCGGATTCAATGTTTCAGCAATACTGCATGCAGGAAGCATTGAAAGAGAAGCTCGGCGTGGGAAATTGATTGCCCGACACTGCACTATTGATCCATGTGATGTAAATTAATCCAGTTGGGTTTGTTGCGTTGATGCGGTGCGAAAGAGCGGTGCGAAAGATAAGTGGACATGTTTTTTCGGGTACCTTCGCACCGGAATGAACCTTGAAAATTGAATATTGGATAATAAGGGCTTCTTTGCTATGCTATGCTTATCTATATGTTGTGTTGATTGTTCAATGTTATCGAAGAATTAGCGGTCGCTCCTCGAGTGGGAGCGTGGGTTGAAATGAGTACCGCTATTACTATAAAGATAGCAAAAATGAGTCGCTCCTCGAGTGGGAGCGTGGGTTGAAATAGCTATGACGCCCCCAAAACGGTCGTGAAAGACGGTCGCTCCTCGAGTGGGAGCGTGGGTTGAAATTTGTATTGCTGCTCATATCGAGCATGAGCTTCGTGTCGCTCCTCGAGTGGGAGCGTGGGTTTAAATCGGCGAAGCTGACAAGCGCGGATGAACTTATCAGGCGTCGCTCCTCGAGTGGGAGCGTGGGTTGAAATATGTATATTGCCGCTCCATTGCCACTGCTAAACAGTCGCTCCTCGAGTGGGAGCGTGGGTTGAAATCGCAG
>JAISLZ010000046.1 GCA_031277015.1 Eubacteriales Family XIII. Incertae Sedis bacterium
AAGAGGCCGAAGAGGGCGGTTTGCTAAACCGTTAGGTCGGAAATAACCGGCGCCAGGGTTCGAATCCCTGCTTCTCCGCCACACGGAAAAGTCCGGGTAACGGATTTCTTCGCGGCAGATGACTAAGATCGCCGTGCAGGGATTCGAACCCGAAAGGGCTGACGGCTTCAGTGAAGCCGTCAGGTCCGAGCCGATCCCTCCGGGTCGGCGCAGGACGGCAGACGCGAAGCGGATGCTAAATCCCTGCTTCTCCGCCACACGAAGGGGTATAGCTCAGTTGGCAGAGCGATGGTCTCCAAAACCATGCGTCGAGGGTTCAAATCCTTCTACCCCTGCCATGGCCGTTCAGGGCGCGCCCTGAACGGTATCATACCAAGCATACCGGGGTGTGGCGCAGCTTGGTAGCGTATCTGCTGTGGGAGCAGAGGGCCGCTGGTTCAAATCCAGTCACCCCGACCACCACGAGTGTCCTTATGGGATTTAGGAAATCATACCTATGAATCCTATATCGCCACCCGTACCATATACTTGCCGCGGGCGCGTGCAAGCATTTGGGCCTTTAGCTCAGTTGGTCAGAGCATCCGGCTCATAACCGGCAGGTCCCGGGTTCAAGTCCCTGAAGGCCCACCAAAAAGTCCTTACTTAAACACCCACCGAAAAACTGATGGGTGTTTAAGTATTTTTTAATTGTCTCCATTAGTTTTGGCGGGCTTTCATAAAAGATTGAAACGATCAACTGCGGATAATGGCGTTCTGAGGAGACGCTCATTCCGGGTGATAATCGTCACTTCCTTTTTTATGGCCTTTCGAGGATACGTACGGGGCCGTCCGCACCGCCTATGTATAGTGGGTAATCGGGTTCAGGGACATAGCTCTCCCCTAGTGGATAAGATGGTGTTTCCGTTTCCGTAAAGAGCGATCCGCAACCGCCGACGGGCTCTTTGGGCGCGTTTTCCGGTACGGAAAGTATCTGCAGGGCTTTTGCGATATCTACATATAGGAGGATATCGCGAAGAAGTACCTTTTCATCGAACTTATCCCAAGTGTCTTCCGTCGTCAGTACATCGTCGCCAAATGCCTGCATCGTCAGATTTGGAATCCCTCTGCGCTCGAACGCGCCGTTGGCACAAGTTGTCCATATATGCCCGACCGGCAACGAAACGGGCCGGATGCCGCGTTGTGCCATCGCGAGCGTCGCGAGAGGCCAAAGTACGGGGTTGTCGGAAGTAGTCATGGTTCTTCCGGTGGAGGCATTTCCATCGCTTACGTGGTCTAGCCAGAGGAAGGCTTCGATCCTGTCGGCGAGCGTTGCGTGGTTCTTCAAAATCGCGTTTGCGGTCTGACAGCAATTGCCCCAGACATGAAAGCTGTCCATAAAAAACAGGATGGACTTGGGTCGGGCTGAAAGGGGCACCGACGCAAAATATTTGGCGAGGGCCAGAACCCCGACCACTCCGACCGTGTCGCATACGGCGCCTTCGAATGCCGTACAGGAGTGCGCTGCGCAGGCGATTGCCTCCGTTCCGGTGCCGGGCAGAAAGCCGAGTACGGACTGTGTCGTGGATATCTTCCTTTTGCCGTATACGGAAAGCCTCGCAAGGGTAGGTTCTCCATTTTGAAGAAGTGCTTTCAGCTCCAGGCCGTCTTCCTTCCCTATAACGACCGCGGGGAGTTTAAACTGATGATCCGGCCCCATTTCCGAAGGTCCCCACACGTTGCTCCCTCCGGTAGGTTTGATGC
Organism: Eubacteriales Family XIII. Incertae Sedis bacterium; assembly: GCA_031277015.1. Classification (GTDB taxonomy): domain Bacteria; phylum Bacillota; class Clostridia; order Peptostreptococcales; family Anaerovoracaceae; genus JAIRPC01. The sequence goes on from JAISLZ010000046.1 coordinate 1,741, forward strand.
CCGGCTCCAGCAACTTCAGCGTGTTTCCGGGAGTATCTTCAAAAAAACCGACCATTCCGGTCGCGCCACGCGCGAAGGCGATGTCATAAAGACGCAGAAGCCCATAACGCTCATGGAGGGCGCAGGGCCCTTCGTGATCCCATATACGTCCCCAATTGAGCAACACGATTTTGCCGCGCACGTCTTTCCCCTCATAGTCTTCTTCGTGCCCGCCGCCCACATATATCAGTTCCGATTCAATGTCCCCGAACGCTACGTTGTTCTGTGGGAAGCAGATGAAGGGTCTTTCTGTAGGAGTAAGAATGGTGAATGACCATTCCCTGAAGAATACCCCGCGAAAATTGATCTGTTCCTGCCAGGTCTCCAGTCCAAATGATTTGAGTTTTTCCGTTAGATATGCTGTCGTCACATCCATTGAGTGCGTGCCGGGCACTCTGGGCGAGAAACCATCCAGCTCTGCGCCCCATCTGTACAGTTCGGCCGCGGACAGAAGATCGGATTCTTTCTCCGGCAAAGACAGGCCCGCAAGGATTGTATCTATAGGCGCAAGTTCCGCCGCGTCGCTTGTTTTCAACGCTTCATAGAGTTTTGACAGATCATTCCGTGTCAAAGCCTGTTTGTCGCTAGCTCGCTCCCAGAAGGCTGAAATGTTTTGTATAAGGAGAGGCAACGCTTCCGCTTTTTTACGAATTAGATTTCTCTCATCTTCCGGGATGTCCAAAATACGCGTCATATCCGAAAACATCTGCTGTATCGCGTTCAGTAGTGCCATGTATCTATTCTCCTGTTTCCTTTATAACTATACCTGATACATACGCTACCGTCCATGATAGACCGGATCGCGTTTTTCGAGAAAAGCGCGTACTGATTCCGAAAAATCTTCGGTGTGCAACGCTCTGTCGTTCCACGTCTCGTCATCCTTTATCAGCGCTTCTATCCTGCCGGGAGGATAGATCGAAGCTAGCGATTCCTTCATGAAACGTATGGAAAGCGGCGGATTTGCTATTATCCGCCGCGCGATCCGTTCGCCTTCTTTGTAAAGATCGTGTTCTGATACGACCTTCCTTACGAACCCATACGATAGAGCTTCTTCAGCAGTGATGAAAGAACCCGTCAGCGCCATGTAGCGCACCACCTTGGGCGGTAAGGAATAACTCGCTTCCGGCGCACCGCCTATCACGCCGCGCTGGATCTCAGCGATGCCGAACGAGGCATTTTCCGTAGCGACTACAATATCCGAATACGACGGGATACAGAACCCCGCACCCGTCGCGGGCCCCTGGACGAGGCAGATGACGGGCTTTGAAGATCGGATGATCGACGTCAGCCCCTCCTCTACGACTTCCTGGTACGGGCGGGGGAAAGTATCTCCTTCTATGATACCGGACAATTCACGCAGATCGTTTCCCGCACTGAAATATTTTCCGGTTGCCCTGATGATCGTGACATACACATCATCATTAGCGTCTGCTCTGGTAAATGCCGCTGAAAGTTCTTCGTAAACAGCGTAGGAAAGCGCGTTGACCGGCGGTCTGTCAAGCGTGAGCCACATTATTTTTTCGCTGATTTCGATCCCTATCGCGGACATTGTCCTAACCTACCACTTTGATATCTTTGTAATTGAAGTTGAATATCCATATAGTCCCGAGCTCATACTCGAACTTTTTGTTCAGGAGCAACGTATTGTTCGGATACGCAAGATATTTGTACGGCACGTCTTCCGCTGCAATCGCGAAGGCTTCCTTCAGAAGTTTCGAGCGCTCCTCCGGATCAGTAGTGGCGTTCTGCGCGTCGATGAGTTTGTCCACCTCGGGGTTTGAATAGGCCGCGAAGTTTGAACCGCCCGCGCCCGTAGTCGTACTGCTGTACTGCGGGAGCAGATGACCTACAGGGTCAGGGAAATCCGGCAGCCAGTCGTTGAGCCCGAGATCGTAGTCGCGAATGCCGTCCGTGATCTGCCCACCGTACGCATACGCGTAGTATTCGCTGAGCTGCAACTGTTTCAGCTCGAGCTCGATGCCGATTTGCTTCAACGAAGCAGCTATCGCCTGCGCCGCGCTGTTGGCTATGGGATTGGGCTTGTAGTAGAGCGATGTGGTGAACCCGTCGGGATGCCCTGACTTCGCGAGGTATTCCTTCGCTTTGTCGATGTTGTAAGCGTAGTCCGGAAGCTTCCCTGCAAATTCGATCCAGCTCTCCGCCGTACCCGGCGTATAGCCCGCTTCGCCGAACGGCAGAACGGTCGTGTCCAGCGCGTATACACCGTACTGGCTTTCCCTGATGCCGACATTGTCTATAGCGTGCGCGATGGCTTTGCGCACATTGACGTCGTCAAACGGCGCTTTCTGTGTGTTGAAGGAAAATACGAAATTGCCGATTGAAGGTGTGCTGATGATATTGATGCTGCTCGAATCTATGAACGCGTCTGATACGGCTTTTGAGCTGCTGATGGTCAAATCCGCCTGGCCCGATTCGAGAGCCAGCTGGATCGCGCTGCTGTCGGGTATGATATTCACCGTGATCTTGTCGATCGCGCCCGCGTCCTCTTGGTTCCAGTAATATTCGTTGCGCGTGAGTATAATCTGGCTACCTGGAGTCCAACTTTCCAGTTTGTAAGCGCCGGCGCCGAGCGTCCCGCCGTCGTTCTTGCCGAATGATTCGCCTTTTTCCTCCACATAGGCTTTGCTGACGATCTGACCGCCCGGTGTGGCCGGAACGTATTGCCACGTAGCGTCAGGCTGCGTGAGCTTCACCGTGACCTCCCAGTCATTCGTCTGTTCGATCGTGTCCACGTTCGCAAACATCCAGTTGACGTCCGACGCGAGCGCCGGATCGCGCAGCCGTTCGAGGGAGAAGATCACGTCCTCCACCGTAAGGTCGCTGCCATCCGAAAACTTCACGCCCTGCCGTATCTGATATACGTAGGTCGTAGCGTCCACGGCTTCCCAGCTTTCCGCCAAACCAGGCCCAAGCTGCCCGGTCTGATCGAATGTAAGCAGGGCTTCGCTTATATGGTTGACGACGTGATAAGCCGCATATTCGTAGTTGAACGCCGGGTCAAGTGAGCGCGGCTCGCCGTTGACCGCCACGACCAGCTCCACCGGCTCCTCTGTGTCTTCTCCCTCTGTTGCTTCCGTGCTTTCCTGTGCGCCATCCGAAGTCTCCGCAGTCTCGCTCCCGCTCCCGCTCCCGCTGCAGGCTGTAATGGAAAGTACTGCCAAGGCTACTGCCAGGATCAGGACAATTTTTTTCTGAAGTTTCATCGTATTCCCTCCTTCATTTTGTCCATCTCCGGTTGTCCGGTCGATGTCTTCAATATAAATTATAACATAGTAAACATATATATTATATATTATACAAGGGCGCTTCGTTGGTGTCAAGCGTTTTTGTGACAATTCTCTCAAGACCCGGCCTTGCGGCGAGTAATTTCTTTGTATACGGATGTGATGGTTCGCCAAATATCTGTTCTTTTTCCCCCATTTCGACGATATGGCCGCGATAGACGACGGCGACGGTATCGCAGATATACTCGACGATCGTCAGGTCGTGCGATATGAAAAGGATCGTCAGTCCGTATTCTTTTTTCAAGTCTGCGAATAGGTTGATGACCTGTGCTTGCACCGAGACGTCAAGCGCGGAAACGGGTTCATCTGCGACGATAAATTCCGGCCTCAAAAGAAGGGCGCGTACGATAGCGAGCCGCTGTAGTTGCCCGCCGGACATCTCTTTCGGTTTTCTCTTGAGCACATCATCGGTGAGAGATACTTGTTCCAATAGCTGACTGACTCGCTGTTGTGTTTCCGCGCGCGTCAATTTGTGTACCGCGCCAACTTCGCGCAAGGCCGTCCCTATGCTGAGCGCGGGATTGAAGGAGGCATAAGGATTTTGGAAGATCATCTGCATCCGGCCGGCCCGCCGCCGCACTGCCCCCTCTGTGGGCGTCTCAAGGCCAAGTATGCATTTCCCGATCGTCGTCTTGCCCGATCCGCTTTCCCCGACTACACCGAACACAGAGTCCTTTTCGATGGAAAAGCTGACGCCGTCGACGGCATGGGTCTTTTTGTAATATTTTTTCAGGTTTTCCACACGTATCATTTCTTCCATATCGGCCTCTCGCAACGCACTATATGTGCGCCTCCCGCGCTGTGCAATTCCGGTCTTTCCGTCTCGCAACATTTTTCCGCTACAGAGCATCGCGGGTAGAACGCGCAGCCTGTATGAACGGACAGAAGATCCGGCGGCATGCCCGGGATGGACGACAGCTTGTCGCCATGTGTTCCGGGCCTTGGTACGCTGTCGATCAGGGCCTTCGTGTACGGATGCGCGGGCGACGCAAATATCCGTTCCACGCTGCCTGACTCCACTATTTCTCCCGCGTACATCACGCAGACCGAGTCGCACATTTCTGCGACTACGCCAAAATCATGCGTCACGACAATGAGGGACATTCCTCTCTCCGCGCGCAGACGTTTCAAAAGGGCGAGGATCTCCGCCTGGATCGTCACGTCCAGGGCCGTTGTCGCCTCATCTGCTATCAGTATCTTGGGTCTCAGCGCTATGGCCATCGCTATCATTACGCGCTGCAACATACCGCCGCTGAGTTCAAACGGGTATTGCAGGTAGCGATCTTCGGGCGGTGTGATGCCTACCTGCCTCAAAAGTCGCAGACTTTCATCATAAGCCAGGCGTTTGCTCATACTTTTCCTTATGCGCAATGTTTCGGCAATCTGCTCGCCGATCTTTATTATTGGATTCAGCGAGATCATCGGGTCCTGAAAGACCATGCCTGCATCTGTCCCACGCACGATCCCCATTTCCTTCTGCGTCAGCCGGAGTACGTCACGGCCTTCAATCAATATCTGCCCGCCGTAGCGCGTATGTTTTTCCCTGTGCAAGCGCAGAATGGATTTCACCATCACGCTCTTTCCACACCCGGACTCCCCTACGATGCCTAGTACCTCGCCCTGTTTCAGCGACAGGCTCGCACCCTGCACAGCATAGACGATGCCCCGAACCGTCATGAACTCGACCGTCAAATTGTTGATCCTAAGAATGTGTTCCATGTTTCTTTAAAAATCTCTCAAATGACGGAAGTTTACGCTGTTCTGGGTCGAGATATAGCTGGATGCTGTCACTGACGATGTTGAGCGATACGATCATCAGCCCGATCGCGACACTGGGTATGACCGTTTGAAGCGGGCTCTGCCTTACGTAGACCAAGGATTCCTGCAACATCAATCCCCAGTCTGACGTGGGTGCCTGCACGCCAAGGCCGAGAAAGCTGAGCGACGCAAGGACGATGATAGCATAGCCGATGTCTACGGTCAGTTCCGCCAGCAGTGTGGATGTGCAGTTTGGCAGAATATGCCGAAAGATGACGCGCGCATCTGAAAACCCAAAGGATTTGGCCGCGAGTACATAAGTCTTGTTTCGCTCCGCGATCGTGAGGTTGCGCGCGAGCCTGGATATCATAGGTATCCAGGCAATACCAAGCGCAAGTATGGAGGCTGTCGAACCCCTGCCAAACATCGCGACAAACAGAAACCCCAGAAGCAACGGAGGGAAGGACAGGATCACGTCCCATATCCTCATAATGACGCCGTCCAGCGCTCCGCCGTAGTATCCGCAGAGCAGTCCGAGGGGGATGCCTACGGATACGGTCACACCCACTACAAGAAACGCATTCGTGATAGCGGTCCTCCCCCCGAACAGCAACCGGGAAAGGCTGTCCCTGCCTACGTTGTCCGTTCCAAGGATATGCTCCGGCGTAATCGGCCCGTATGAAAGCGAAAGGTCGATTGCTTCCGGGTCATAAGGGGCGAGAAATCCCGCAAAGATCGTCCCGATAAGGATCAGCAGCAATATAGAGCTGGCCGCTACCATTGCGGGCGTAAATAGCGTACCTACATTTGTTGTTCTCGTAAGCTCGCCCCCCTGCAGGTTGCCTTTTCCGTACTGCCTCATGTGAGCACCTTTTTCCCTGCGATCCTTGCGCGTGGGTCAACCGCCATGTAGATCAGATCTGCAATCAGGCCGAGGCTCAGAAAAAGTAGCAAAAGTATGAATAGGCAGGCCTGGACTATCGGATAATTGTTGGTTTTGATGGCTTGCGTGAGTAATCCGCCGAGTCCCGGCAGGGAAAACACGGACTCCACCAGTACCGCCGAAGATATCGCGGCGCCGATGAAGATTGTCACGATAGTCAACACCGGAATGAAAGCATTGCGGAAGCAATGCTTCCAGATCACAACGCGCATAGGAAGCCCCTTTGCGATCGCCGCCGTGGCGTATGCTGAGCGCAGCTGAATGATCATCCCGCTGCGTGTGACCCGCGTTACGATGGCCAGCATATATAGTGCTAAGATAAAGGACGGCATGATCAGCCTTGAAAAATAATCGCCGACGCTGTTGATCGCCCCTGTAAAGGCGACATCCGGCATGAACACCGTAAGAAATATGAGGGTCCCGATCGCCACAAGGAATGAAGGCGCCGAGACAAAGATGAGTACCGCCACGGAGATCACGCGATCCAGGATCGTGTTTTGCTTTACGGCGGACAGCACACCGAGCCCGACCGCAATCACCGTACCGATAGTTGTACTCATAATCACAAGGCCCAACGTGATGGGTGCACGTTGCCCGATCATGACGGCGACAGACTGACGATTGATATAGTCTATCCCAAAGCTGCCCGAAAAAACTTCTTTGACCCATTGCCAATACTGTGCGATCAAAGGCTCATTCAGGTGGAATTGCTCGCGGAGGGAGAAGATCACGTCTTCCGTTGCCTGACGCTCGCCGAGCATGACATTGACCGGATCGACTCCGGAAAGGCGCAATGAGAAGAAAATAACCAATGATGCTGCGAAAAGCAACGGAAAAAACACGAGGAGCCTCTTGAGTATCAGGCGCGGATATCGCGCTGACGTATTCCGGATTCTCGCCTGAAAACTGTCGCTTCGCTGGCGCTTTGTTTTTTCCATATCATTCCATGTTTCTTATATAAGAGTTTTCATATAGTTTTTATATGGTATTATATGGCGCAAAATTTCATTTGTCAAGCGCATTGTTTCAAAAATCTTGTCAATTTTGTGTAAAGGTAAATCTCGTCATGTCCCCGTAGCTATGATACAATCTTGTGTTGGTGGGGTCGCAGGTTTTGCCGCGAACCGGGTCGTCAGGTCGCGGAATACTATTGACACTATTGATTTTATTGCAACGATTTTGACATGAAAAGATTGACAGAACGTATAACACCGGAAGACAAAGCCCTGTACCGCAAGATATTCAGGGTGGCGACGCCTATAGCGCTCCAGAGCCTCATCTCCACCGCGCTCAGCCTCGTCGACAATCTGCTCATCGGCAATGTTGGAGAGACCGAACTCGCGGCCGTCGGGCTATCGACGCAGATATTTTTCATTTTCTGGATGGTGCTATTCGGGTGGACGGGCGGCACGATCACGTACATGGCGCAGTTTTTTGGTAAGGGTGACATGAAAAACCTGCGCAGGGTCGCGGGCATATCCACCACCGTTTGTTTTTCGGTCGGTGTCCTGTTCTTCGTCGCCTGCGCGTTCTTTCCCGGGCAAGTAATGCGTATTTTCACGAATATCCCCGAAGTCATAGAGCTGGGCACACCGCTCGTCAGATACGGTTCGGCTATATTCCTCACATGGAGCATCACAGTGCCGCTCACGGCCGCACTCAAATCCACGCAGCAAACGAAGATACCCATGCTCATCAGTGGTATATCCCTCGGCGTCAACACCTTCCTCACCCTCATATTCATATACGGGTTCCTCGGCATGCCGCGCCTCGGCGTTATGGGCGTATGTGTAGGTATAGTGACGTCACGTTGCCTCGAGCTCACGCTTTACATCATCTTCATCTTTGCTAGGCGCAATATCCTCGCTGCGCCGTTACGTGAGTTCTTCTCGTGGGACCGGGGGCTGTTCATCCGGGTAGTAAAAAACGCGGTGCCCACGACTGTGGACGAAACGATGTGGGGAATAGGCGTAGCGCTGTACAATGCGGCTTTCGGGCGTCTCGGTGTCACCGAGTTTGCGGCCTGCCAAGCCGGGTACACGATTATGAATATCTTTGTCGTGGCATGTTTCAGCATCGGTGAAGCCCTGCTCATACTCGTCGGCGAACGGCTCGGCGCGGACGACCTCGACGGCGCCCGCCGCACAGCGTCCAAGATATTGTTCATCGTCTTCATCGTGGGCCTCTGTGCGGGCGGGCTGCTGTTCAGCACATCGCGCTTTATCGTCTTGCTGTTCGGCTTCACTCCGCTCGGGGTGCACTACACCCTGCTCATCCTCACCGTATACAGCATCTTCCTTGTAGTGAAGGTGGTCAACGGGGCGTACATAGTCGGCGCTCTGCGTGCCGGTGGCGACACACGCTTCGCGATGGTGACAGAGGTCTGCACCGTATGGCTCTTTGGCGTGCCATGCGCCTTCTTCTTCGCCCTGTACGTACAGCTACCTGTTTATTTCGTCATCCTTATCGTGCAATTTGAGGAGGTCATTAAATTTCTCATCCTGAACCGCAGATACCGCTCCGGCAAGTGGGTGAGGGACCTGGTTAAGGATATCGGTGAATAGGGTGTCAGTTCCATCCCTCGTTTTCTATTTCCGTATAAAGGGCGCGAAGTTTCTTGCGGCATTCCTTGCAGTCGGGAAGGTATGACTCGACGAGAGACCAGAATTTCCCGGAGTGGTTCATGTGTCTAAGATGGGCAAGCTCGTGAACCACGAGATAATCGACAAGGTCGTCATCTCCGAGCATGATTCTCCATGTATACCTGATACCCCCATCCGCTTTGCAGCTGCCCCAGCGTTTTCGCGCGTTGCCGACGCTTATTTCTTTTGGCTTCAGACTCATGAGTGAGGCCCATTCACCCGTGCGTGCGGGCAGTATCTCACGTGCGGCGGCCTTAACCAGAGGTATGAGATGTTCTTTGATATCCGGCCACGGGAAGCCCATTACGTTTTCAATCCCGCCATCAACGGATGTGACGTGCTTGCCCCAGTCCGACTGAATAGCGTATGAGCCGGACTTATCGAACGGCTTGTCTCTCCTTATATATGACGTGATTTCCTCGTCCGTATAGTCGCCCATGGCCACGCGCGTGCATACAGCGAACGTGTCCTCCATCCCGGTCGTACGATCTATGGCGGTAACTCCACTCCAGACTTCGTGGCTACGGTTCCGGTACGATGCCAGCATACGGAATGCGTCGTCCTCATCCCGCGGCTTGCCTATAAGCCCGTCGCACCATACCACCGTGTCCGCCGCTATGAGGATGGGAGGCAGGTACTCTTGCGTGCTTATTGACGAGGGATATTCCCCGAGGCCGCTTCTCTTGCTGCTATCACAATGTGGCCCAAAGGCGTCCCTGTATCTACCGACTCGCACGTATACATCCAGGGCCTTCTTGCGCGCAAGGTACTTCACGATATGTTCCGGCCCGCTTGATTCCACATCCGCTGGCAGGTCTTCGTCCACGCGCGGTGGGCAGACTAAGGGATGTACTCCATGATTCCGGAGTATTTCGTACCTTCTCGGTGATGTTGACGCCAGCAAAATATCCATAAATTAAACCTATCACTCTTTTTTTATTATACCATTCCTTCGAGGAAACGCTGATTAATAGCGTCACGATATGTTGTTTGCATGGCACTTGTTATAATGGCCGGGATGTAGGATAATGGAGTAACGGGCAGGGTTGCGCGATATGGGACCGGAGGCTGATTCATGCGGTACGATATAGGTATAGACCTCGGCGGCACGAACATTGTGGCGGGTGTGGTTGACGGAGAAGGCAGGATACTTCGCAAGGTGGACAAATCTACCGACGCGGGTCGCGAACCTGCGCACATCATCAGGGACATGGCTGAGCTTGCGCTCTCTGCTACTGAGAAGTCCGGTATTTCTATGGTAGATGTTGGCAGTGTCGGGGTCGGAGTACCGGGTACTGCAAATTCAGACACGGGGGTTGTCGAGTTTGCGTCAAATCTGTATTGGCGGGACGTGCCTCTTTCGGCGATGCTCAGCGCCCGGATAGGTAAGGCCGTACATATCGGCAATGACGCCAATGCCGCGGCATATGGAGAGTATACGTCGGGAGCGGCCAAAGGTTATGGTAGCGTTGTGGCGATCACTATTGGCACAGGGATAGGCGGTGGCGCGATCTACGATGGAAGCTTGCTGACTGGTTTCAATCACGCGGGAATGGAGGTCGGCCACATGGTTATCCGCAAGGGGGGTAGAGCCTGTCCGTGCGGACGTCTCGGCTGTTGGGAGCGTTATGCGAGCGCTACAGGCCTCGCCATTACCACACGTAGCGCGATGGGAGATGATAAAAACACAAGATTATGGGACATCGTAGGTGGCGACATAGGCAAGGTTGAAGGCCGGACGGCCTTCGATGCGATGGAGGCGGGCGACAATGTGGCGAGAGCGGTCATAGATACCTATATAGACGATCTGGCCTGCGGCGTTATCAACCTCATCAATATTTTTCAGCCCGATATTCTGTGTGTCGGCGGCGGCGTATCGAACGAAGGCGAGGTATTGCTTGCGCCGCTTAGGGAGAAGGTCATGATCGAGGTTTATTCGCGTAACAGTGGGAAAAATACGGAAATAGTGAGGGCCAGTTTGGGTAATGACGCCGGGATCATAGGCGCTGCGCATCTCTATAGGATTCACGAGGAGGATAAATAAATGAACGCATTGATAGGGATAGATATCGGTACTTCAGGCGCCAAGACCTCGCTTTTTACAGAAGGCGGTGAAGTCATTGCGTCTTATACCGGCGAATATCCGATGCATCAACCGTACAACGGCTGGGCCGAGCAGGATCCTAAGGACTGGTGGGATGCTTCGGTAAAGGGACTTAACGCTGTCATCTATGAGGCGCGCAAGAAAGACAGTTCGATCGCAATATCGGGGGTTGGACTGTCGGGTCAGATGCACGGGCTGGTCATGCTCGACAAGGACGGAGAGGTCCTTCGCCCTTCGATCATATGGTGCGATCAGCGTACTGAGCGCGAGGTTGAGCTTATGAACGAGGTCGTTGGCCGGGAAAGATTGATAAGGATCACTGCCAATCCAGCGATGACGGGGTTTACTGCGGCCAAGATCCTGTGGGTACAGAACAACGAGCCGGATATATATGAAAGATGCGCGCATATACTGCTGCCCAAGGACTATATCAGATATATGCTGACAGGGGAGTTTGCTACCGAAGTCAGTGATGCCGCCGGCATGCAGCTCATGGATATACCGAACAGAGATTGGTCGGACGAGATACTCAGATTGCTCCATATAGATAGGGGACTGCTTGCAAAGATGCACGAATCTCCGGATGTGACGGGACGTGTACATTCCCGCGCTGCAGCCGGGACGGGGCTACCCCAAGGTACCATCGTCGTCGGCGGTGCGGGTGACAATCCTGCGGCTGCGGTAGGAACGGGCGTCGTCAGTGAGGGCGTAGCGTTCACGACCATAGGTTCGTCCGCCGTCGTCTATGCGGTCTCGGACACTGTGAAGATAGACATGGAGGGTAGAGTACACGCGTTGTGCGCCAGTGCGCCGGGCAAGTGGACGGTCATGAGCTGTACGCAGGGTGCGGGCATATCCCTGAAATGGTTGCGCGATACGTGTTGCCTACCCGAAGTGCTGGAATCGGAACGGCTTGACGTAGATCCGTATGTAGTTATGGACAAACTCGCGTCGGAGGTAGCCCCGGGTGCGGACAGGCTCATATTCCTGCCATACATGATGGGAGAGAGGAGCCCTCATCCTGATCCGGACTGTCGCGGTGTTTTTTTCGGGCTCTCTGCCATGCATGGCAGGCAACACCTCATCCGCTCCGTACTTGAAGGGGTGGCTTTCTCTCAACTCGAGTGTGTCGAGGTGTTCCGCGAGATGGGCGTACCTGTCGGTGACATGGTCATAACGGGTGGTGGCTCAAATAGCCGGCTATGGTCTCAAATGCTAGCCGATCTGTACGGCTGCCCCGTCAGCGGCATGAGGTCGAACGAGGGCGCGGCTCTCGGCGCGGCTCTACTTGCGGCTGTAGGCGCTGGCGTTTATGGGACAGTGCAGGAGGCTTGCTCGGTCGTCGTCAGACGCGGGCATACCCTTACTCCTGACCAAGCTAGTAAGGATGCGTACGAGCCATATTTTGAACTGTACAAGAAGCTTTACAAGACGATGAAGGACGACTTCAAGGCTTTGTCGCGTCTATAGCCCTGCCGATACTGATGTCGGACTGTTTGCCGCCGTCAGCTTTCATGAGTATTATGAGTACGAGGAAACTTGAGCTAAAATCATGACAGAATATCATTTAAGGATAATATTTGTATTAGTGCTATGCGCTCCTGTCGCGTATTTTGGTGTGAGGTTTTTCATGTCGCTCGTCAGTAGCGCCGTGGCCGGCAAGAAGATACCGCCTAAGCGGAAGAAATCAGGGCATCGCGGATGAGAAGGACGCGGAGCGATACTCAAAAAACGTATGAGGTGAGCGCTGGGCTGTTTATCACATTCGAAGGGCCGGACGGTTCGGGTAAGTCCACACAGATACGCCTGCTCGGGGAATATCTGATGGGTAAGGGGCTGGATGTCATCTACACCAGAGAACCTGGTGGCACGCGCATAGGTGAGAAGATACGGGAAATTATCCTGGATCCGCATAGTACGGAGATGGACCCTTTGACGGAGGCCATGCTGTACGCATCCTCGCGCGCCCAACATGTCGCGGAAGTAATCAGGCCCGCTCTTGCAGCCGGCTGTGTCGTGCTCTGCGATAGATACGTGGATTCGAGCGTGGCGTATCAGGGATACGGGCGCGGCATAGGTGGCATAGTCGCGGAAGTCAACGCCATCGCCACCGGTGACGTCACCCCGGATCTGACTATATTTCTCGACATCGGACCGGAAGCCTGCTTCGATCGGATAGGCAAGCATGGCGGTGACCGCATAGAGTCAGAGGATATATCGTATCATCAGGCCGTATATGAAGGCTATCTGGAATTGGCGGAAAAATACCCTGGCCGGTTCAAGCGTGTGGATGGTTCGGGGGGTGTGCGTGTCGTCCAGAACGCCGTCAGGAAGATCGCGGATGAGTTCATCGAAGATTTTGCTGGAAGGAACAAAACTTGAAAGAAGCGCCTTTCGATGTATTGAAGAAAAGGTACACGTCGGGAGCTTTGCCTCACGCGCTTCTCGTGAGCGGAGGTACCACAAAATCCAGATTAAAGTTTGCTGGAGACACGGCCCTCATGCTGTTTGGAGGAGCGGATCCGACCGCAGCGGGACAAAAAATCGACAGCGGCAATCATGCCGATCTCATACGTGTGATGCCGGAGAACGGCTCTATAAGGGTGAGCGCGATTAAAGAGCTGATCGAAAAACTCAGGATGAAGCCGTTTTCTTCTGACAGGCTGTTCGCCGTTATAGAGGACAGCGACCTCATGAATGCGCAGGCGCAGAACAAACTTCTCAAAACGCTCGAGGAACCCGCAGGCAATAATGTTATAATGTTGTTGGCAGCCAATACCGAGGCGTTGCGCGCGACGATAAGGTCACGTTGCATGAAATTGAATCTGGGTTATGAAGCCGCAGATATAGAGCGTACCGTGCGGGATGATGCCGTGAAACTTCTGTCGGCTGCGTTGTTCGGCAAACCATTGAACGAAGCTTTTGCGGTATCGGATACTCACGTAGCTGACCCGTTCCCTTTGCTTGACGCAATGGAGCTGTTCCTTAGGGATATCATCGTGGGCGGCCTTTATCCTGGGCTCGTAACGGATGATGAAAATCGCGTGATAGCGGATAAAATGAAGGACAAGGGATATGATGACGCGTTACTTACCGGTATAGGCGTGATAGAGGATACGAGGACAGTACTTCGTCTTGGTCGTATGAATGCAAAGAACAGCCTGCGCGATATGGCGCTCAGGCTCAGGAAATACTGATCAATCGGTATTTCCTTTAAGATGGGAGGAATTGAAAGGTGAGAGTTGCGGGAGTAGGATGTAGATCTGCGGCGAAAGTATATTACTTTGACGCGAGCGAAATCGAAATCAAAAATGGGGACAATGTGGTCGTTGAAACTGAAGATGGCGCCGAATATGGTGTCGTAAGAGGCGACGTCAAGGAGGTTCCGGATAAAGCATTTGGCAGAAATATGAGAAAGATACTGCGTCTGGCTACGGATGAGGATACGAAAAAACATGAAGAAGGGAACGCCAAACGTGATGAAGCCATGGCTCGGTGCCGTGAGAAGATAGAACAACGCGACCTCGAGATGAAACTCATCGATGCAAATTTCGCCTTTGACGGCTCCAAGGTCATATTTCATTTCACCGCGGATGAGAGAGTTGACTTTCGTGAGCTCGTGAAAGATCTCGCGAGTACTTTCCATAAGCGCATAGAGTTGAGGCAGGTCGGAGTCAGGGACGAGGCTAAATTACTGGGAGGAGTGGGAGGTTGTGGCAGGCCGCTATGTTGTAGCGGATGGATGCAGCACTTCGAGCCAGTGTCGATCAAGATGGCGAAGATGCAAAATCTTTCGTTAAACCCCGTTAAAATATCCGGTTGTTGCGGCAGGCTCATGTGTTGCCTCAATTACGAGAATGATATATACCAGGAGATGCGCAAGGGCATGCCAAATTCCGGAGAGATTGTCGAAACCCCGGATGGTAGGGCTAAGGTCATCGAATCCAATATCCTTTTGAGTCAGGTCAAAGTAAGACTGATAGAGGAAGATCGGACAAACGAATCCCCCGAAAAGCTCAGTTCGGATGTGTATTCCTACGACAAAAAAGATATCCGTCGCACGAAGAAGCAAAACCAGGGAGGCAGGAAAGGCAAGAGAGGTAAAACGGCGCCGCTTACGGAAGCCGACATAGACCGGGGTATCAAAGAAGCAATAAGCGAAGAAATAATAGACGTCATCACTAAGTGACACGATATCCTGAAAAGACTACAGGAATTAGGGCATAATTAAGAATATTCCGTGTATTCCTTTTCGGCTTGTTTTTCATTGAAAAATATCATAGGTGAGAGTAAGATATTTCTCGGGAAGCGTCCGCTTACGTTAGCATGACTGCTGCCAAGTAGGATGTTCGGCGAATGCGTTCTGCTGGATGTGTTCCGCCAGAGCTGGTGATGTTTTCCCGAATTACCGTCAATTCAGCCTTTACCGGCCGATATTTATGTTTTTTAGAAGTGTTTTAGGAGGTAGGAATGGAAATTAATTATGAAGAATATGTTGCGGGTCTTGTAGCGAACGGCAGAAAGGCGCAGGAGGTGATCGACGGTTACTCCCAGGAGCGCGTTGACGAACTCTGCGAGGCGATAGCATATGCGCTGACGGTGCCGGAGACGGCGCTTAAGTTCGGCGAAATGCTCGTGGCCGAGTCCGGCATGGGCATAGCTAAGGACAAGCAGCTCAAGATGTACAGCAAGGTCAAGGGGTCATGGGCGCAGATGAAGGGCAAGAAGTCCGTCGGTCTTGTGAACTCCGACAAGGAGACGGGTATAGATACGTATGCCCGCCCGATGGGGGTCGTCGGTGCGATCATCCCTGTGACGAACGGAGAGGCGACGCCCGTCGTCAAGTCGCTCATGGCGATCAAGACGCGCAACGCCGTCATCCTGGCGCCGCACCCTAAGGCGCGCAACACGAACCTGGCCGTCACCGAGGCGATCAGGGAAGTCCTCCGCAAGTTCGACGCGCCCGTAGATCTAGTGCAGGCGATAGGGCCCGAGTACGTGTCCGTCGAGTGTAGCCAGCAGCTCATGACGCAGGTCGATTTTATCCTCGCTACGGGTGGCACGCCGATGGTGCGTCAGGCGTATTCGTCGGGCGTTCCTGCAATAGGCGTAGGGACCGGCAATGTCGTGTGCATCGTTGACGAAACCGTTGCTGATGAGTTGCCGCGCGTGGCCGATATGATCATCCGCTCAAAGACGTTCGACAACGCTACGTCGTGCTCGACTGAGAACAACATCATCGTCCTTGAGTCCGTCTATGACAAATGGGCGGAGGAGATGGCTAAGGTAGGCGCCGTGCTCATAAAGGAAGACAGTACCGATAAGGAGAAGGTAGTCAAGACCCTATGGCCCGAGACGCCCGAGAACCACAACCTCAACCGCCACATTGTGGCGCAGCCGGCGAGCGAGATCGCGCGCCTCGCAGATGTGGACGTCCCGGAAGGCACGAAACTCATCATGGTGGAAGAAAACGGCGGCTTTGGTAACGAGTTCCCTCTCACCGGGGAAAAACTCTCGCCTGTTGCGGGCGTCAGGAAGGCGAAGGACTTCGAGGACGCTCTTGCAAAGATGCTGAAGATATTAGATTACCAGGGCAAAGGTCACTCCGTCAGCATCCATACGAAGGACGACGCGCGTGTGACGAAGATGGGTGAGGTCGTGCCGGTCTGCAAAATCGTCGTGAACCAGCCTCAGTCGCTCGTGAACAGCGGTAGCTGGACATGCGGATATCCTGTTTCGATGACTCTAGGCTGTGGCACGTGGGGACACAACAGCATCAGCCACAATGCTACATGGAAGGACCTTCTCAATTTCGTCTACGTCAGCCGCGAGATACCGAGCTGGCAGCCCTCGGACGATGAGCTTTTCAGCGAGAAGATAAGGGCAAAGCTCGCGTAGCGATACGCGCATATCAACCGTGAGTGATAGTAACGCGCTGTCATAACAGGTGGTTATCAAACTGATAGAAATGAGGCAAAATATGAGTGAAGTTAGAGAAAAATCAAAGAAATACAATCTCCATTCGTGGTCAGCGCAGAAGGCGCTTAAGCCTGCGGTGATCACAAAGGCGCAGGGCATCTTCTTCTGGGACGACGAGGGTAACAAGTATTACGATATGAGCGCGCAGCTCGTCAATTCCAATCTTGGCCACGGCAATAAGGCCCTGATCAATGCAATCAAGGACCAAGCGGACAAGCTACCCTTCATCGGCCCCGCCTACGCTATTGACGTGAGGGCCGATGCGGCGGAAGCCATCGTGAATTTTGCCGGCCCGGCGTTCAAGGGAGGCAAGGTATTCTTCACGAACGCGGGCGCCGAGGCCAACGAGAACGCGCTGAAGATCGCGAAACAGTACACGGGCAGATGGAAATTCCTCTCCATGTACAATTCCTATCACGGATCCTCGTTCGGAGCCTCTGAGCTCACAGGCGAGCCCAGGCGGTTCACCTCGGAGCCGGGCGTACCCGGTTTCTATCACTTCGACGGGCCATATCCGTACAGGGCGCCCGCCCAGGTCACATTCAAGGATGAGGCCGACATGACGAAGTACTATCTCGACAGACTCGAGGAGAGCATGGTGCGGGAGGGGACGGAGCTCATCGCCGCGGTGTTTGTCGAGACCGTGGTCGGCTCGAACGGTGTCCTCGTGCCGCCTAAGGGCTACCTGCCGGGAGTGAAAAAACTCTGTGATAAGTACGGGATTTTGCTCGTATGCGACGAGGTCATGGCCGGATTCTACCGCACGGGCACGAAGTTCGCGTTTCAGCAGTTCGGAGTTAAGCCTGATATGGTCACCTTCGCAAAAGGCTCGACCTGCGGCTACGTCCCACTGGGCGGCGTCATCGTGAAGAAGGAGATTGCGAAGCACTTCGACAACAACAAGATGTGGAATGGACTCACCTATTCGGCCCACCCGATGGGCTGTGCGTGTTGCGTAGCGGCCATAGCTGAGTACGAGCGCCTCGATATAGAAGGCAACGTGGCGAAGATCGGCAAGGTACTAGCGGAGGAACTGGATGGTCTTGCTGAGAAGCATCCCTGCATAGGCGAAGCGAGGCACATAGGACTGTTCGCACAGATAGAACTCGTGAAGGATAGGGCAACGAGAGAGCCGCTTTCCGTGCCTGATACGGTCAAAGCAGTTGGTATGCTGAAATCCGCGGGTTTTGCGACCTACAACAATCTTAATGGCATCATGGTTGCGCCGCCCCTCATCATTACGGAGAAGGAGCTGCGAGAGGGCATAGCCATACTTGACAAGGTGCTCGGCGAAGTCGATAAATGGTGAAATAGTACAAGCGAGTGTCATATCTGTATCTGATTAACAGGAAGCCGCCTTATTTGGGCGGCTTCCTGGATCGATACAACGTCAAATATTTGAACAGGCGTTTACTTTTTTTTAGAACTATGGTATTCTGTTTATGTAAAAAATAGGGCATCATTTCTGTGTCAGTATGCCTGTGCAACGATAGAGTCTGTTGCGGATGCTGCGTGTGAATTGGAGCGACCTTGCGGATGGCACCCGCTGTGTTAAAAAGGAGGTCCGGTATGGATGAACTCAAACCGAGGGAAAGGCAGATACTTGAATTTATGAAGAAGCAGATAGCGAGCAAAGGCTATCCGCCGACGGTCAGGGAGATCAATGCCGCGCTCGGCATCAAATCCACGTCCACCACCCACAAGGACATCGAAAGGCTCGAGCACAAAGGGTATATCAGGAAGGATCCATCCAAGCCCAGGGCTATCATGGTGACGGATTCTTCGGATCCCGGCTCCGCGGGGGGCGTCAGCATGGAGCGGCATGATGTTATCGACATACCTCTTGTCGGTCGGATTGCCGCAGGCGAGCCTATCAAGTCAGAGCAGAACATAGAGGAGTTTGTCCCAGTTCCGGCCTCGTACGTCAAGGGGGAGAACTTCATGTTGAGAGTCCATGGCAGCAGCATGATAGAGGCGGGCATTCTCGATGGTGATCTCATCCTCGTGCAGCAACAGTCGACAGCTGACAACGGTGACATCGTGGTGGCCATGCTGGACAGCTTTGAGAGCGAGGCCACGGTCAAGACCTTCTATCGTGAAGACGGACACGTGAGATTGCAGCCGCAGAACAGCTCCATGAGCCCCATTGTCGTAGACGACGTGGCCGTGCTGGGTAAGGTCAAGGGAGTGTTCCGCTATCTGAATTGACAAGCGCCCTGCATTTTGATATAGTAATCTGGTAAGACAAGTAGAGGCTATCCGCTTCTCACCTCGTCGGTTATGGCAGGCAGGTAGATTATCCCAAACTCGCGCGCATGTGCCGAAAAGAGGAACGACAGAGCGGATATCCATGTATCCGCTCTTAATATTAGGGCTGAAAAAGGCAAGTAAGAAAGGTGGTAATAAGATAGGCAGACAACATAACCCGCGCCACGGCAGAGGCCCGGCGCCCAAGAGCAATCTGATCAACGAGGAAATAAAGGCGAACGAACTGAGGGTCATAGACGATAGCGGTGAGCAAGCCGGGATAATGCTTCGTGAAACGGCTCTACAGTTCGCGGATAGCCGCAACCTTGATCTTGTTCTCATCTCGCCGGGCGCAAAGCCGCCCGTTGCGAGGGTCATGGATTACGGGAAATACCGGTACGAACAGCAAAAGCGGGAAAAAGAGGCTAAGAAAAAGCAGAAGATCATCCAGGTCAAGGAGGTAAGGCTCAGTCCATCGATAGAGGAACACGATCTTTTCGTCAAATCCTCACACGCGGCAAAGTTTCTCGACGAGGGAGACAAGGTCAAGGTCAGTCTCCGGTTCCGTGGCAGGGAGCGCGGACGTACGCAGAAGGGTTTTGAAGTGATGGAACACTTTGCGGAAGCGGTGAAGGACAACGGCGCGCCCGAAAAGAACGCTGCTTTTGAGGGTCGCAACCTCGTGATGATACTCGCGCCGCTGGCCGACAAGGTGAAGCGGGTCAAGGCGAAGGTTCCTGCCGAAGATGGCGGGCTGGATGCTACTAATAACACAAACAATGTCGATAATGACCAATGATACAAGGAGGAGAATATGGGCAAAAACAAAATGAAGACACACCGTGGCGCCGCCAAGCGTTTCCGGCTGACCGGAACGGGTAAGCTCAAGAGGAACAAGGCTTACAAGAGCCACATCCTCAACAAGAAAACGGCGAAGCGCAAGAGGGGCCTCAGGCAGGCGACGATCCTCACTTCGGCCGATCTTACGCGCATCAAACGCTCGTTGGGGAAATAGAAACACAGGGATAGGAGACAGGAAATGGCTAGAGTAAAAAAGGGTCTCGCCGCCCATAAAAGGCACAAAAAGATACTGAAGCTAGCGAAGGGATACTACGGACAAAAGAGCAAAGTCTTTCGCGCCGCCAACCCCGCGGTCATGCGCGCGCTCGCGTCCGCCTACGTCGGTAGGAAGCGCAAAAAGCGCGATTATAGACGCTTGTGGATAGCTCGTATCAATGCGGGCGCCAGGTTAAACGGGCTTTCGTACAGTCGACTCATGAACGGGCTGAAGGTCTCGGGCGTTGAGATCAATAGGAAGATGCTATCGGAGATGGCCATATCAGACAGCGCTGGTTTTGCGCAACTCTGCGAAAAGGCCAAGTCCGCGGCTTCAGGCCGTCAGGCGACCTCCGGTAGGGAATGAGGTAGAATATGCGTTGTCCATTCTGCGGCAATGAGGATACGAAGGTCATAGATTCCAGACCTACAGAAGAAGGTCAGGCTATAAGGCGGCGCAGGGAATGTGAGGAGTGCGCCAAGCGCTTCACGACCTACGAAAAGGTCGAGGAAATCACTCTCATGGTGGTCAAGAAGGACGGCAGCCGTGAGGTATTTGACCGCAACAAGATCATGAATGGCATCATCAGGGCCTGCGAGAAGCGCCCCGTCCCCATAGCCGACATCGAGAAGATCGTGTACGAGGTCGAACGCGCGCTGAACAACATGATGGAAAAGGAAATGGAATCCTCTCTCATCGGTGAATACGTCATGGATCACCTAAAAAATCTGGATGACGTCGCTTTCGTCAGGTTTGCTTCTGTATACAGACAGTTCACCGATGCGGAGAGTTTTCGCGAGGAAATCGACAAGATACTGGGTAAGGGAAGTGACAGGAAACAGCCGTCCCGGTCATCGGGAAGCGGCAAGGGAAGGAAGCGATGAATACCAGTTCCGACCGCGTTCGCGTAGCGATCGACGGTCCGTCTGGAGCGGGTAAGAGCACCGTGGCAAAGCGTGTCGCAGAGGCAATAGGGGCGGACTACATAGATACGGGTGCCATGTACAGGGCTGTCGCCCTCAAATTGCTGAGGGACGGCGTCGATCCGGCATCCGACATCGACGGGCTTGTGGATCTGCTGTCGCATACCGATATCAATTTTACACAGGGGAATGTCATGCTCGATGGCGAGGACGTTACGAGCATGATACGTTCGCCCGATGTGACCGCCATGGCTTCACGCTGTAGCGCGTTCGCGCCTGTGCGCGAGAAGCTTGTCGGGCTTCAGAGGAAGATGGGTGACGCTAAGAGCGTCGTCATGGACGGACGTGACATAGGCACCAATGTCTTTCCCGATGCGGAGTACAAGTTTTATCTTACCGCGTCCACTGAGGAGCGTGCAAGACGGCGATACGCTGAGATGACGGAGGCTGGCGGTGTTGCGGACTATCGAGAGGTACTGGACGCGATCAAAAAGAGAGACTACGATGACGCCCATAGATCATTGAACCCGCTCCAAAGAGCGGATTACGCGATCCTCATAGATACGGACGGCATGGGAATAGAGGAAGTGATCACAAAAATACTTTCATATATGGGAAACACTGATTGATCCTATATGTGATTTTAGCTTCCTATGATATAATATTGTTCGACAGGCACGCTGTGGGATGATCCCGGACGAAAGGATGAGGATCATGTCACGGATTAAAGAATTACCGCAGTCAGAGCGTCCGCGCGAGAGGCTGATCGCACTCGGGGCAAAGGCGCTGTCGAACCAGGAGCTTCTCGCGTTGCTCATCGGCAGCGGGCTTCAGGGAGAGTCGGCGATGGCCCTCGCGCTCAGGGTGCTCGGGTATACCGACGAGGGTATCATGTGGCTACAGACCGCTTCTTCGGAGGAGCTTTCGCGGATAACCGGCATCGGCGAGGCAATCGCTTGCCGGATATCCGCGGCGGCGGAGCTCGGCAGGCGTATAGCGGAAGGTATGGCCGCGCAGCATATCCGCTTCGACTCCCCGGATGGCATAGCGTCGTTTCTGATGGAGGATATGCGCTATGCGAGGAACGAGATATTCAAGATACTCCTGTTTAACGTTCGCGGCGAGATGATGGGACGTGAGCTAGTTTCGGCAGGTGGTATCAATTCCTCGATAGTGGACGCGAGAGAAGTATTTCGCCCTGCTGTCAGGCGCGGCGCTGCGAGCATCGTGCTAGTCCACAATCATCCGAGCGGTGATCCTTCCCCTAGCTCGCAGGACATAGATGTGACAGATTCCCTCACAAAGGCGGGAGAGGTGCTTGGGATCAAAGTGATCGATCATCTGATCATAGGAGATGGATGCTTCACGAGCTTCAGGCGCGAAGGCCTGATATAAAACAGTGGTCCACATGAATGTTGTACGATAGAAACGAGGCATGATATGTTCGGTATCGGAGGCAGAGACGTAGGAATAGATCTTGGCACAGCCAATACCTTGGTGTACATTAAGGGTAAGGGCATCGTGCTGAACCAGCCTTCGGTCATCGCCGTGGATACTTTCGCGCGTCGCATCCTCGCGGTGGGGCTTGAGGCGAAGAAGATGATAGGCCGGGTCCCTAAGCACATCAAGGTGGTCAGGCCGCTCGAGGATGGTGTCATCTCAAACTTTGAGATGACGGCTGAGATGCTTCGCGTATTCATAAGCAAGGCGATAGATAAAGGGTCGAGGCTCTCAAGCATACGCGTGGTCGTCGGCGTACCGTCCGGCGTTACTGAGGTCGAGAAACGCGCGGTTGAGGAGGTCGTGCGGTCCATGGGGGCGAAAGACGTATACATCCTCGACGAGCCTATGGCGGCAGCTATCGGGGTAGGTCTTCCGATCGATGGCCCGACAGGATGCATGGTCGCGGATATCGGCGGCGGCACGTCAGATATCGCCATCATAGCCCTCGAAGGCATCGTCGTGAGCACTTCCATCAGACATGCTGGCGACAAGTTCAACGAAGCGATCGTCGGCTACATGAGGAAGAACTACGAACTCCTCATCGGCGAGGCCATGGCGGAGGAGCTCAAGATAGAGATAGGATGCGCGTGGATAGATCCTAAGGAAGCCAAGAAGGGCTTCCGGGAATGGGAGGCCAGCGGACGGGATATAGTGTCCGGCCTTCCCCGTACATATACGGTCACATCAAGGGATATATATGACGCCCTACAGGAATCGATACAGGTCATAGTGGACGGCATCAAGCAGACACTTGAGAACGCGCCCCCGGCCATAGCCGAGGATATCGTTCATATGGGGATCGTACTCACCGGTGGAGGCGCCTTGATTCGCGGCCTCGACAGGCTCATATCGGAGGAAACGGGGCTGAGCGTCATCATTGCCGAGAATGCCCTTGAGGCGGTTGCTGAGGGTGCGGGCACCTGCCTGTCGAACATAGACAAGCTCGAAAGGTACGCAAGCTACTACAAAAAATGAGATGGTTTGCACGGCATAGATTTCTCACGATCATTGCTGCCGTCTTGGCGGCGCTCGTCGTCTTGTTTGCTGTTTCGGTAAATCTCCAGGGGGACGACACACTAGCGGGCAAGGCCGCTCGATCGTTTGTCACCTTTGCCCAAAAGCCTTTTATTTCATTAAAAGACAAAATTCTGGGAAATGATGCGGAAGCAGGCGTTCGAAGCAGGGACGAGATAGATAAATTGCAGTCCGAGATAGAGGAATTGAAGCTGGAGTTGCAGATGTCCAAGCTCACAGCTGAGGAATATGCGGAGTTAAAGACGTTGTCTGAGGGTCTGAACATGGTCGATCCATCCGTGGCCATTAAGCCCGTGGCTGCGGATGTCATCTCGTACAGCAACACCGACACGTTCAACATTTTCACGGTGGATGTCGGCTCTGAGGAGGGCGTTGTGCGCGATTCGGTAGTCATATGCGGCAACGGGCTCGTGGGTCGTGTGATCAGCTCCGACAAGGGATGGGCGCGTGTCGTCTCTATCACGGACGAGAACAACCGCATAGGTTTTCAGGTGGCGGAACAAAAGGATGGCCGGAACGTGAGCTTTCTCGGTATCTGCTCCGGAGACGGTGAAGGCAATATGAAGGGAAACCTGCTTGATGAGGAGGGCTTTGCAAAGGAAGGCGACGAGGTGATCACCTCTGGCCTTGGCGGTATATACCCCGCGGGACTCACGATAGGTAAGGTGACGAAAGCAGGATATACGAAAAAGAGCCAATTGTTGGAAGTGACGATAGAACCCGCCGCGTACTTTAAAGGTTTGAAAAAAGTGGTGATTCTCATATGAGCGCCATGCGATGGTACATAGCCGCCCCGGTGTTTTTCGTGGCTTGCCTCTTGCAGACAACTCTGGTCAGCGAGTTTGAGCTTTGGGGCCATTCACCCAATCTGTTGCTTTGCATGGTCTGCGTGTTCTCGTTCCTGTACACGGAGCCATATGGCCTCGTGATGGGTGTGGTATTCGGCGCGTTGCTCGATATCGCGACCTCATGGTACTTCGGGCCACAGGCCATATCGTTCGTCTTGGCCTTTGCGATAGCGAGGCCGTTCGGCAAGGTATTCAATCACGAATGGTTCCTACCCCAGATCATGATAGCGGCTATAGCTACGCCCGTCAATGTGTTCCTCATGTGGGTGATGGGTCGGATCGCCGGTAGCCCTGTGCACGTACGTTTCGCGTTTGAATCTTTGCCCGCCCTGCTTATCATGCATTGCGCTCTCGCTGTAGCGCTACATTTCATATTTGTCCGTTCCGTCATAAGGCACGGTATAGACAGAAAATATTATGGGGAGATAATGATGTGAGTTCGTGGTATGCCAGCAGGAATAATATACTGATCGTAGTCTTTGCTGCCCTCATCACGGTGATGGCAGTGAGGCTTTACGTCATCACCGGACCAGAAGGGAAGAAATGGGTCGCTGAGGCGGATTCGAACGCGGTCAGGACCATAAGGACTGACGCCCCCAGGGGTGAGATATACGACCGCAACGGTATACTCATCGCGGGTAACCACTCGAGCTATGCCGTGGACTTTTCGAGGAACGAGATGTCGAACGAGGACGTGAACAATAGCGCTAAGCAGCTCGTGGACATACTGAACAAGCATGAAGAAAAAATCATAGACGAGTTCCCGATACGGGAAGCGGATGACGGTAGTCTGTCGTACATATATGACAGCAAGATCAAGGAGTGGCTGGATAGCAATGACATGCCCGCAGACTACACCGCTGAGCAAGCCTTTGGCGAACTCAGAAGCAGGAACAACATCCCGGAGGGGCTCAGCGCGGCCGACGCTCAGCAGAGGCTCATAGATATCGGCATCATTCCGCCAATATCCGTAAGCGATTCAAAATACACATTTACACATGATATCGAAAAGAAAAATTTCCTTGAACTTCATAAAGTGAAAGATTCACCGGACGCCAGGAAAGCCTATGACTCCATCAGGGAGCTATATAAGATCGATAAGCAGTTCCCGGGATTGACCGAAAAGGAGGCAAGGCAGCTCATCGTCGTAAGGAGCGCATTGACCTCTCTCGGCTATTTGCAGTGGATGCCCGCCAAGATAGCGACGGACCTTCAAGAGGAGACCGTGGTTGAGCTTGAAGAAAAGAAACATAACATAGAGGGGATGGAGATCGTGACAGAGTCCGTAAGGTATTATCCGGAAGGAAACACGGCAAGTCACGTAGTGGGATATCTTGGGAAAATATCCCAAGACAATCTGAAGAAATACGAAAAAAAAGGATATAAAGCATCCGACCTCGTCGGTCTGTCCGGCATAGAAGCCTCACAGGAGAGCATACTTAGGGGCGTGGACGGCATGAGGCGTTTGCAGGTCAACAACGTGGGCGGTGCCATTCGCGAGCTCGACGAGGCTACGGAGGCGAGGAAGGGTAGCGATATAGCGCTTACTATAGACATGAGATTGCAGAAGATAGCCGACGACGCCATCACGAAAGCGCTCAAAGGTATCAGAGCTGGCGGGATATTCACGAGCGAGTTTGGCAACTACACGTTCGAAGATAAATCCCCTAATGCCGAGGTGGGCGCGGCCGTGGCGATAGATGTCAAGACAGGTGAGCCGTTGGCGATATCTAGTATTCCGGACTTTGATCCGAATATCTTCTCCGAGGGCATATCGCAGAAGGACTGGGACGCCCTCCAACCGGCTAATCCGAGGGATCCGCTTGCGCCGCGGCCGCTTTACAATGTAGCCGCGCTCACGGCCGTCCAACCGGGCAGTACGTTCAAGCCTATGACAGGCATCGTCGCTCAGGAGTCGGGCCTCGATGCGTACAGAGAACTCTTCGACGCGCAGAAGGTGGTGATAGGCGATCACTCATACAAATGTATGGGTAGCCACGGTTATGTCAACCTGTTCTCCGCGATGGAAGTATCGTGCAACTTCTATTTTTACGACGCGGCTACAGGCAGAGACTGGGCGAACAGCGGCAGAGATCTTGGCTACGCGAAGAATATCAGTATAGACAAGATATCCGACTACGCAAAGAAGTTCGGCCTCGGAGTGGAGACCGGCGCGGAGATAGGGGAGACGGTGGCTCCCGCTCCCAGCGCGGAGTCGAAGCTGGAGGGCACGAAGGCCATGCTCAGACAGCGTTTGACAGGTCAGGCCGAGGATCTATTCGGCTCCAAAACAGCGAAGAATTACAACAAGCTTATCGAGGCAATAGATCAGATAGTGGGATGGACCGAGGAGAACCCCTCCGTGGCGGAGATAAGAGACAGGCTCATCGCTCTGGGCGTCAAAAAGGGCAAGGCTACGACGGCCGCCGAGGAGTGCAAATACACCTACTTCAACTACGCGCAGTGGACGACGGGTGATGAATTTAACATCGCGATAGGGCAAGGGGAAAACGCTTTCACCACGATGCAGGTAGCCCGATACCTTGCCACCATCGGCGGCGGCGAGCTAAAGTCCATGAGCCTCATCAAGGCAGTCGAGGGCGAAGGTGAGGCCATAAGGCCAGCGTCCGCCGATACGGGCGTCAAAAAACAATATGTGAAGAACGTCATCGACGGCATGCGCCGTGTGGTATCGGATGGTTCGCTCGCGGACGGGATGTCCGGACTGAACGTCACCGTCGCGGGAAAGACCGGTACGGCGCAGCGCTCGGGATATATCAATCCGCCAGACGAAGTCAAATATGTGAAGGAGCATCTATCGGGCATCAACCCGAATCTTTCGTGGAATGAGGTCAACAAGGAGATGAAAAGACTCTTGTCCGAATACCCGCGCCTGTATCAGAGCAGGAATACCGCGGTGCGCAAGGCCGTCATGAACCTGTCGGGGAACGGATTCAGCGAGGCGAGCATCGACGCGTTCAAGGATAAATATGCCGACTTCGCTTGGGTAATGGCAATGGCGCCTGCGGATGATCCGGAGATAGCCGTGGTCTGCCTCATCGTACAGGGCGGTCCTTCAGGCAATGCTTCGCCCGTAGTGCGGGAGATCATAGGGCAGTACTTCAAATTGAAGGATGAGGACAAGAAAAATAGTCTCAGTATCGACTTCGGTACCTTTTTTACCGAAGATAAGACTGACCGGATCATAAGCGGCCCTGCCGTGACGGTGGCTCAGCATGGGTAAGCTCTATCTCGCCGCCTCGGGCAAGGGTGGCGTCGGCAAGTCCATCTTCTCGTCCAATCTCAGCTCCACGTACGCTGACAGAGGCGTCAAGGTGGCTCTAGTTGATATGAATGTAGGGCTGCGCAACCTCGACCTATACATGGGACTGGAAAACAAGGTCATCTTCGATGTGGCGGACGTACTCGCCGGTGTCGTGCCGCCGCGCAAAGCTTTAGTGCGGGACAGGAGGTTCCCATTCCTGTATCTGCTCGCCACTACGCAGAAAAAGGAAAAGTTCAGCGCCGGTCACGATGACATGAAGCGCCTGTACGAATATTTCAGGAAGAATTTCGATGTGACGGTTATAGATGGCCCTGCGGGCGTTAATCGCGAGCTCAGCCTCGCCGCCACGGACGTCGACGCGGCCGTCATGATAACGACGCCCGAATACGTATCCCTGCGCGACGCGGACCTCGTGGAACAGACTCTGAGGAAGCAGGGTGTGAAGAACAGGGTCTACGTCGTCAACAAGGTGAACAAGGACTTCCTCGGGAACAGCAAACTTCCATCGGTGGAAGTCATCACAAGTACGATGAAGATACCGCTTCTTGGCGTCATACAGTATGACGACGACATCCATATCGCGGCCAACAGCGGCGTACCCGCTGTCGTTGGAAATGATTCATATATTACGAGAAATTTCAATAAAATTGCTGATAGGCTACTCGCCTATTGATAGGCGCGCGCTCCATCACCTATGTATAGGGATGCCCGGCGCTGTCTCGGAGTCTACGTGCTTATAAGTGCGCTCTCGGCTTCTCATGCCGCAGCCAGCGATGAGGCCTATCGCTATCATATTCGCCATGACTGACGTACCTCCGGCCGATACGAACGGCAGGGTGATCCCCGTGATAGGCATGATGCCGATCGTCATCCCTATGTTTTCGAATATCTGAAATCCGAACATGCACATGAATCCTACACATAGCAAGCCGCTGAAATATTCCTTGGCGTCGGCCACCGCCCTCCATATGCGCGTGAGCAGAACGAAGAATAGCCCTATGACGAGGAATCCACCCAGGAAACCGAGCTCCTCGCATATCACCGAGAAGATGAAGTCCGACTCCGCCACCGGAAGAAACTCCTTTATCGTGCCGTTGCCTAGTCCCTTGCCCCTTATACCCCCGCTACCTATGGCGAGCATGGACTGGTGTAGTTGAAATGTTTCCTTGATCGTGGTGTCCTCTGGGTGCAGGAAGGCCACGAAACGTTGCTTCTGATGGTCCTCCAGAAATCTATAGCCGATGGGAAAGAGCAGGACGACCACTCCCACGATACGAAGGAACAGGCTGCCTCTGATGCCCGCAGCGAAGACCATGCCGATGAAGATGACCGCAATAACTATACCCGCGCCCATGTCGATGAAAGCGACGAGCCCTATAACGGGCGCCGCGAACAGCAGGGCCCGGATGAATCCAATAAGCGAACCCAATTCTTCACGGTGCTTCTTCAGGTAGGCGGCTAGCGCGATCGTGAACGTTATTTTTACAAGCTCGGAAGGTTGCATCGTAGTAAAACCGAGATCTATCCACGCCCTGGAACCATACCTCTCAAGGCCCAGGAACGGAACGAACACCGATAGCTGTATGATCAAAGAGAGTAACCATATGATGCGGTAAAATTTAGAAAAATGTTCGATGTCGAAACGCGCGGCCAGTGCCAGCAGTGCGTACCCCATACCGAACGAGAGTGCCTGTACATAAATATCGCGCGGGTAGTCCACTTCATCACTCGTTACGCTACCGATTACGAGGATGCCTATGAGCCCGAGAATGGCGGGAAGGATGATCAATAGCAAGTCTACGCGCTTTAGCCTGTCAAAAAGATTAGTTTCCATCAAATAAAATACGCCCTGTACAATACCGTACTACGGGCGGGGGCGGCCTTCCACGCTTATTTTGGAGGAGTCATGCCATCTCGCCGCGCCACCGCCTTGACATTGACTTTCGATGAACATTATAATATATACGGTATGATTGTAGCAACTCTTTGCGGCATATTGAGATATGGTAGCTCAATGCAAAGTTTTCAAATAGCAATAAACCCAGATCATAGTTACAGCCTGGGGGCACGGAAGGGAGATTATCACGAGGAATGGAATCATATATAGTCATAATATTGGTCGTGGCGTGCGTCGCCATCGGCTTCTTCTTAGGTTTTGTTGTACACAAAGCGCGCGCGGACAAGACGGTAGGCAACGCCGAAACCACAGCTAAGAATCTCATCTCGGACGCCGAGAGAAAGGCTGAGGAAATACGTAAGGAGAGGCTGTCTGACGCAAAGGAGGAAGCTCGCAGGATCAAGAGGGAAACCGACGAGGAAATAAAGGAAAGACGCGAGGATGTCAAGAAGCAGGAGCGCAGGCTCCAGCAAAAGGAAGAAAACATCGATAGAAAGCTTGAGAATATCGACAAGAAGTTCGAGCAGGCCGACCGCAGGGAAAAGGCATTGGCGGGCAAGGAGAAGGAGCTCGACGAGGCCATTCAGCGTCAGAACGTGGAGCTTGAGAATATCTCTGGCTATACGAAGGACGAGGCCAAGCAGATACTGCTAGCCAATGTGGAGAGGGAGATACGCTCCGAGACGGCTGTTCTCATACGCGAGATCGAAAGTGAAGCGCGTGAAAAGGGTGAGGCTAAGGCTAAGGAGATCATCACTGGAGCTATACAGCGGACCGCCGCCGACCATGTAGCCGAAACGACGGTTTCAGTCGTACCCCTGCCAAATGACGAGATGAAGGGCCGCATCATAGGGCGCGAAGGACGTAATATCCGCGCCATTGAGACCATGACGGGCATAGACCTCATCATAGACGACACGCCCGAGGCCGTCGTGCTCTCCGGATTTGATCCTGTCAAACGTGAGATCGCAAGGCTCAGCCTCGAGAAGCTCATAGTTGATGGCCGCATCCATCCCGCACGCATCGAGGAGATGGTACAGAAGGCCGAAAAAGAGGTCGCGAGCGTCATCAAGGATGCCGGGGAACAGGCCACGTTTGAAGTCGGCGTCCACAATCTGCATCACGAGCTCATCCGTCTGCTCGGGCGTCTCAAATATCGTACGAGTTACGGCCAGAATGTTCTGAAACACTCCATAGAGGTCGCCCACCTGGCGGGACTCATGGCGAGTGAGCTCAGTCTCGACCCGACCCTCGCCAAGCGCGCGGGCTTGCTCCACGACATAGGCAAGGCCGTCGGCCACGACGTCGAGGGTACTCATGTGGACATAGGGATGGATATGCTGAAGAAATACAAGGAGAGCCAGACGGTCATAGACGCCATGGCGTCGCATCACGGAGACTATGAGGTCAAGAGCCTCGAAGCTGTACTCATCGCGGCGGCGGACGCCCTCTCGGCCGCGCGCCCTGGGGCGCGTAGCGATACTCTGGAGACGTACATCAAGCGTCTGCAAAAGCTCGAGGAGATCGCGAACACGACGAAGGGCGTAGAGCATTCCTACGCTATACAGGCCGGGCGTGAGATACGCATAGTCGCCAAACCCGATGAGGTGAATGACAACGAAATAGTCCTGCTCGCGCGCGAGATCAGCAAGAAAATAGAAAGTGAGCTAGATTATCCGGGTCAGATCAAGGTCAACGTGCTCAGGGAAACGAGGGCGATAGACTACGCGAAGTAGGCGCGATG
The DNA here is from genome assembly GCA_031277015.1 of Eubacteriales Family XIII. Incertae Sedis bacterium. Classification (GTDB taxonomy): domain Bacteria; phylum Bacillota; class Clostridia; order Peptostreptococcales; family Anaerovoracaceae; genus JAIRPC01. The sequence goes on from JAISLZ010000046.1 coordinate 33,051, forward strand.
CCTTTGTGCGCGGCGCGCTTTTACGAGCCATGATCGTATATCTTGACAATGCATCCACGACCAAACCGAGCGAGGCGGCGATAGACGCCTCGCTCGACGCGTCTGCCTCGCTCTACGGCAATCCATCGTCCACGCATACGATGGGCCAGGACGCGGAGCGCGTCATCAAAGAGGCCCGCTGCGCCGTAGCGGAGTCGATCGGCGCGCGTCCTGAGCATCTGGTGTTCACCGGTAGCGGCACGGAGGCGGACAACCTTGCCCTGCGCGCCGTATGCAGGGATCCGGGCCGTGCGTCCGGATCTGCGATATTCATTTCGTCCGTAGAGCATCCCGCCGTTAGGGAACCGGCTACGTACATGTCCGAACTCGGCGTGAATCTCACAATTGTCTCTACGGACGGCTATGGTATGGTGGATTGCACGGAGCTAGAGGACTCGCTTGAAGCGGCCTTGGAGCGCGGAGATGTGAGGCGTGCCATCATATCCGTCATGCATGTGAACAATGAACTCGGTACCATACAGCCTGTCGCGGAAATAGCGCGAATCCGCTCGCGTATCTCCGAAAAGACGGGCACGGATATACTGTTTCATACCGACGCGGTCCAATCGTACCTCAAACTTCCCATGGATGTCCGCTCCGCGTCAGGAGCTGGAGGTTTTGCCGGCGTAGACCTGATCTCGTTCAGCGCGCATAAGGTGCACGGGCCAAAGGGAGTCGGCGCGCTCTACGCATCCTGCCCGGAGAAGCTCGTGCCTATCGTCAGAGGTGGCGGACAGGAGGGCGGCTTGCGCGCCGGCACGGAGAACGTGCCGGGTATCGCGGGTTTCGGCGCTGCCGCGGTAAGCTTTAAAGACATTAATGAAGGGCATGGCCAGGAAAGTGAAGGTAAGCGCGTGGCCCTGCTGCGCGATCGCCTGCTCAAGGGCATCGAAAACTCTATTCCGGATGTGCGCGTGAATAGCCCTGAGAAAGCGTCCCCGGAGGGGGAGGCGGGAGGTTGCTCGCCGTATATTCTGAACGTGAGTTTTATTGGTACGCGTGGCGAGGTCGTACTGCGCGATCTGGAGCAGCGAGGCGTGTTCGTATCCACAGGTTCGGCATGCTCGAACATAGGCATGGGCGTGAAGAAGATGAATACCGTTCTCGCCGCGACCGGCTTGACTCCGGAAGAAGCAGAGGGCGCGATAAGGTTCAGCCTTAGTGGCTACAATACGTATGACGAGATCGACTACGCGATCGAGCAGGTGACAGCCGCCGTGGCCAGGTTCAGGCGTATAGGGAGTCTGAGATGACAGATAGACAGGATACAGAACGAATCCTCATAGTCAGGTATGGGGAGATCGCGCTGAAAGGGATGAACAAACCCTACTTTGAACGAGTGCTGGAAGGCAGGGTAAGGAAGGCGCTGATCGGAGCCACCGGCGCGGAATCACTCAACACCATGCGCACGGGAGGCCTCATCGTAATAAGCGGGTTTGGAGATGCGGACGCCGGAGCCACCGGATTTTGTACCGTTCCTGATGCCGACCCTCTCATGCGTGAATGCGTCAGGCGCATTAGGCGCGTGTTCGGCGTGGCGTCGGTCAGTCCCGCAACGCGCATGACAAGCAGGGAGATCGGAGATATCTCGCTTTCCGCCATCTCTTACATGCGAGGCGTGCTCGCTCGTGGAGGCAGTGGGGCTCGTGCGGATATCGAAAATCACGTGGACGCGTTTAGCCGTGGCGGTGAAATGGGGCCCCTGACCTTCAAGATATACGCGAAGCGTTCGGACAAGAACTATCCGGTGACATCCCCCGAGCTCGCCGCGAAGGTGGGCGAGGCCGTTCTCGATGTCCTGGGGCCGTGTGTAAAGGTCGATGTGAAGGATCCCGATGTCATTCTCACCGTTCACCTGCGCAGGAACGAGGTATTCATCTACGATGGGAAGATAGGCGGTTTCGGAGGCCTGCCACTCGGCACGAACGGCAAAGGCATGGTCCTGCTGTCGGGCGGCATAGACAGCCCTGTCGCCGCGTGGCTCATGGCCAAACGTGGGATGCGCATAGAGGCCGTCCATTACCATTCCTATCCCTATACGTCCGGACGCGCAAAGGAGAAGACGATAGAGCTCGCATCCATCCTCGCGGCATACTGCGGTGAATTTCGTATGCATGTCGTCAACCTCCTGCCCGCACAGGAAGCCATAGCGGAGCATTGCCCTGCAGAGCTCATGACTATACTCGTGCGCAGGTTCATGATGAGGA
>JAISLZ010000048.1 GCA_031277015.1 Eubacteriales Family XIII. Incertae Sedis bacterium
AAGCGGGAAATCGTTTACTTAACCCGACTGAAAAACGATCTTCTTTGAATTACCTTTCATGCGTAAGCCGTGCTCGGAGTTCTCGTGAATTTGACAAGGTGCGGCAGGCGGTATATTATTAATAGCATAAACCTCACGCACGGGAGATAATGGGTGCGTGTGATGGATGAAGTGTGATGGGAGCCAGGCGCTGAGCAGGCCGTGCGTACCCTCGGAAACCTCATCGTATGAAGCGCTATACAACGCTATACAAAGGGAAGGGAAGCGCCCGCCGATACCTGGCGGATGAGTCAGAATGAATGTGACTAAACCCACAACATCAATAGAGCCCCTCTGGAAGCATATTGTGCTTCCAGGTATTTCCAGGGGGGGGGCGAAATTATTTAGATTCGCCTCTTTCGTCACACGAAGGAAGCCTATATAAAATCACCTTTTCCCCGCCGATCTCTGATCGGCGGGACGGGTTCAGACGGCAAGCTATATCAGGGGATGGGCACGGTAATGTAACCCCGACCGTCGCGGCCTACTCCTTCTTTCATATTAATATTGATAAATACGCGGAGCGGACTACCTGCCCCGCGTTTTTGCGCGCCTATAAACACGATATAAAGACAAACAAAGTCATCCGTCGGTATCCACCGGGATACCTCGCAATATATAGCAATAATTAGAAGAAAGGAAGGGAAGTCAAAATGAACATGATACTAAAGAAGCAAATAACGAATCGGAGAGGACACACCGGCTTCACCCTCGTCGAGGTGATCGTCGTACTCGTCATCCTCGCGATACTTGCAGCCATCGCCATCTCTGCGTTGACGGGCTACATAGACAAGGCGGAGGACAAGAAGTACATCGCTGACGCACGCAACGTAGCGGTCGCGATGCGCACGGTGCTTAACGAGCTCTATGCGGATGGGACACTAAAGAAAACACTTCAAAATCTTCCAATAGATAATGAATACCGCTATGATCATTACATTAATACAGGTACATGGACACCTAACTATGTAAAACGTTTTTTAACCGGTACTAGATTATCGCAATACATCTCATTACAGGATGATGGCACTTCTGATGGTGCCATTACAAAGAAAAAAGCAAGTGCACTTATGGGATTGACATATCCACCGAGCGATAGTAGTCCTGGGGTGTGGGACATCCGTTTTTATGCCGACGCAACGTCATCAGATACTGTATTCAGTGCGCCGGCGTTTTGTTATTATTGCTATCCGAACGGTGCTACCTCTGGTGAACCTGTTATCGTAGTCTCGTATAAAATCGACTTCATTACTAAACCTACTTCGCAAGATACTGCCGGTAATAGAGAGAACCTTAAATATAATGCTAACACAGGTTACGAAGTATATCACTTTGACGACTAAACGATTTTGACGGGATGGGCCTGATCGAAACATCCTTGGTCGGGCGCTATCTTTTTTCTGCTGACGTCGGGAGAAATGTAGTATAATAATACTGGCCGTGCGCGCCCATCGTCCCCGGGTGCAAAGCGCGGCCACCACAATTTGCGATCCTGAGGCGCGAAGGTTTGTCCTGAGTGGGAAGGTGAGCATTTGGCAGGGCGTCCGTGTCCTGTCCGAATGTTTTCCCGCGCTTAGGGCGCGGGATTTTTTTCAATCGGAAGATCGCGGTCCGATGGCGGCGGAAAGGAAGATATATGGCTATTGAAAGGAGCGGCACGAGGATTGCGGTCATTGCGATCATCGTGGACGACATGGACGAGGTGGGGCGTCTCAACGCAACTCTCCACGAGTATTCGGGGTTCATCATCGGGCGTATGGGTCTGCCTTACCGCGAGAAGGACACGCATATTATCAGCGTCGCGGTGGATGCGCCCGAGCCTGTGATCAGCGCGCTTTCGGGCAAGCTCGGCATGATAGAGGGTGTGACGAGCCGCACTGTCTACGGCAAAGCGTGAGTACTGGCCATTATGGCGGTGCACGTGCAATGATCTCTTATGGCTGGAAAGAATGGATAAGGAAACAACAGGATTGATAGAGAGGCTGGGCCCAGGGTGCGGATTGGCCGCGGAAGGATTTGAGCGGCTCATCGCCTCCCTCTCTGGTGGCGGCCGCGCGGAGGAGCGCGATCTTCTTTACGCTCTGGCGCGGGATGTACAGTCGAGGTATTTTGGCCGAGGCGTCTACAAACGCGGTCTCGTCGAGCTCTCGAGCTATTGCGCGAACGACTGCTATTACTGTGGGATCAGGGCGGGCAATGGGAACGCTTTGCGTTACAGGCTGTCCGATGATGAGATATTTGCGGCCTGCGTGGAGGGGTACGGACTCGGGTTTCGTACATTCGTGCTTCAGGGCGGAGAGGATCCCTCGTTCACGCCGGAGCGTGTGTCGGGCATAATACATAGGATTAAGTCTGGTTATTCTGACTGCGCGGTGACGCTGTCGCTCGGCGAAGCGCCGCGCGCCGTGTACGAACAGTGGCGCGCGGCGGGCGCCGACCGGTACCTGTTGCGGCACGAGACCGCTGACAATGGGCACTACCTCATGCTGCATCCTCCGTCTATGGACCCCGGTCGACGCCGGCGCTGCCTGCTTGACCTGAAGGATATCGGCTACCAGGTCGGAACGGGGTTCATGGTCGGTTCGCCCCACCAGACGGCAGCGCACCTCGCCGCCGATCTCGCCTTCGTCAGAGAGCTGGAGCCGCAGATGATCGGCATCGGTCCGTTCATCCCCCACCGCGATACGGTGTTCCGGGACTTCCCCGCAGGCTCGGTGGAAATGACGCTTGTGATGATTGCCATGCTCAGGCTCATTCTACCTGACGCTCTCATACCCGCGACGACTGCACTCGGCACCGTCGCCGAAGATGGCCGTGAACGAGGCATCCTCGCGGGCGCGAACGTCGTCATGCCCAACCTGACCCCCACGAAATACCGCGGTAGCTACATGCTTTATAACGGCAAGATATGTACGGGCGAGGAAGCAGCGGAGTGCGGCGGTTGTCTCGCGCGGCGCATGGACTCAATCGGCTACGAACTGCTCGTCGCGCGCGGCGACTATGTAGGCGCGTTTACCTGCGGACATCAATCTTACGAACAACCCGACACAACGATATCATAGCCGGATCTCCCGGCAAAATCAGAATACAAAGTGTATGAGAACAGAGGAAAACAGGCAATGACAACGACAACGAAAATGACTGCAAAAGCAAGAACAATCACATACGACCCCTTATCTTCTCACTGCGACGCGTTCATAAGTGATGCGGAAATCATGGACACGCTCGCATACGCCGAAGCGCACAAGTTCGACGCTACGCTCGCCGAATCCATCCTGTCAAAAGCCGCCGCACGCAAGGGGCTGACGCACCGTGAGGCGGCTGTCCTTCTCGTCAGCGAGGTTCTAGGGGTGGATGCGCGGGTGAAAGCCCTCGCGCGGGAGATCAAAGAAGTATACTATGGCCGGCGTGTCGTATTCTTCGCGCCGCTGTATCTATCCAATTACTGCGTCAACGGCTGTGTTTACTGCCCGTACCATGCGGAGAACAGCCATATGCCGCGCCGCAAACTGACACAGGGCGAGATCAGGCGCGAGGTCATAGCCCTCCAGGATATGGGCCACAAACGGCTCGCCATAGAGCTCGGGGAGGATCCCGCGAACAACCCCCTTGAATATGTGCTGGAGAGTATAGACACCATCTACTCGGTCAAGCATAAGAACGGTTCGATCAGGCGCGTCAACGTGAACATAGCCGCGACGACTATAGAGGATTACCGCCGCCTCCATGAGGCGGGCATCGGTACCTATATTCTTTTTCAGGAAACGTATAATAGAAAGAAGTATGAGGAGTTACACCCCGCGGGACCCAAGGGCGACTACTCCCGACAGACAGAAGCGATGGATAGGGCGATGGATGGCGGCATAGATGACGTGGGACTCGGCGTGCTGTTCGGGCTCGAACTTTACAAATACGATTTCGTCGGCCTGCTCATGCACGCCGAGCACCTCGAGGCGGCGAAAGGCGTTGGCCCGCATACTATCAGCGTGCCGAGGATCAGGCCGGCGGACGGCATTGACGTCGGGGACTTCAAAGACGCTGTGCCGGATGAAATATTTGAGCGCATCGTCGCCCTCATACGTATATCCGTGCCTTACACGGGCATGATAATGTCCACGCGCGAATCCGCGGATATGCGGGCCAAGGCGCTGGACCTCGGTGTCTCTCAGCTTTCGGGGGCGTCGAGGACGAGCGTCGGCGGCTACGACGATGGTAACGCTCATGGGCGCGCCCCTGCCGGGGGCACATCACAGTTCGACATAGATGACGGGCGCACGCTCGACGAAGTGGTGTCGTGGCTCGCAGACAAAGGCCATATCCCCAGTTTTTGCACCGCGTGCTACCGGGAGGGCCGTACAGGCGATCGGTTCATGGGGCTTGTCAAGGGCGGGGCCATCGCGAACATATGCCAGCCGAATGCGCTCATGACGTTCAAGGAATACCTCGAGGACTACGCGCGGCCCGCGACGCGCGCAAAGGGCATGAAACTCATCGCGGAGGAGCTTGCGAGGATCCCTTCGGACAAAGTCCGTGCGAAAGCGTCGGGGTATCTTGCGGAATTGGAGGACGGAAAACGTGATTTCAGATTCTAACGATAGGGTAGATGCTTTCGGCGATGGTAACGGCAAAGCCCCTCTCAGAAGCGGCCAGGGCCCAAGCAAGATCCTTTCCGCTACCGACGCGCGCGTCAGAAACGAAGAAGTAGTACACATTTCGAGTATGAACGACACACCTGCGGGAGACCGCACCGTCATAGGGTTCTTTGGCCGCCGTAACGTCGGCAAGTCCAGCGTCGTCAACGCGGTGACGGGCCAGCAGCTCGCCGTAGTCTCCGAGGTCGGGGGGACCACGACGGATCCCGTACAGAAGGCGATGGAGCTGCTGCCCCTTGGCCCCGTTCTCATCATAGACACTCCGGGTATCGACGACGAAGGTTCGCTTGGAGAAAAACGTGTCAGGCAGGCCCGCAAGGTGCTGAACAGGACGGATGTCGCAGTGCTCGTCGTGGACGCCTTAGCGGGGATGACGCGCATTGAGGATGAACTCGTCTTTCTGTTCAAAACGAGACAGACGCCATACGTAATTGTATACAATAAGAGCGATCTGCTGAAGCAGAGCGCGTACGGCGGGCCTGCGGATGATGGTCATTCGGTATACGTCAGCGCACTCACGGGCTACGGTATAGAGGCCCTCAAAGAAAAGATCGCCCGCTCCGTACGCCCCGACGGGGCGGGGCGGAGCCTCATATCCGATCTTGTCCGTCCGGGTGACCTCGTAGTCCTCGTCATCCCTATCGACAAGGCCGCGCCAAAGGGCAGGCTCATACTGCCGCAGCAGCAGGTCATACGCGACGTACTCGAATCCGGCGCCGCATCGGTGGTCGTAAGGGAAAGCGAACTTGTGGACACGCTCGGAAGCCTCGCAGCCAAACCGGCCCTCGTCATCACTGACAGCCAGGCGTTCGGGAAGGTGAGCGCGGACACTCCCGAAGACGTGCCCCTGACCTCATTCTCTATCCTGTTCGCCAGGTATAAAGGCGACCTCGAGCAGAATGTCCTCGGCGTACGCACCCTCGAGGACATCAGGGACGGCGGCAGAGTGCTCATCTGTGAAGGCTGCACGCATCATCGTCAATGCGACGACATAGGCACGGTCAAATTGCCGCGCTGGATCAGGGATTTCACGGGTGCCCAGCCAGCGTTTGAGTTCACATCTGGCGGCGATTTCCCGGACGATCTGTCGATGTACGATCTCATCGTCCATTGCGGGGGATGCATGCTGAACGAACGCGAAATGAAGCGCCGCCTCGATAGCGCCTCGGCTTTAGGTGTTCCGATGACAAACTACGGCGTCCTCATCGCTCATGCCCACGGCATCCTCACCCGAGCCCTCGCGCCGTTGAATTTAGAGGTTCCCTTATCGAATACCATCGCCGAGATATGAATCAATTCCACAATATAATTATGGGCGGATGGCATTGCTCACCTTCACGATCACTGCGCGCTTATTTGATGAGGGGATATAGGCCTCTGGACGACTCCTTGGAGCTGTCCTTCGCTATCAAGGGTACGATGCGTGTGAAGTATTCGGACTTCATATGCGCATCCAGGGCCTCGCCATCTTCCCAAGTTTCGATTAAGGTCACCTCGTCCGGCAATGCATATCGCGTTCATGATATAATTAATGGTGAGCGCCGCGCGGCGCCCTGGAGGAGGATTTACGGAGGGGGCATTTTTGTAATGCCCGCACCCGTTGTTCGCTTACGCATAATGGATAGGAAAGAAGGGAAACATGGCAAAGAGATATTTCACATCTGAATCGGTCACAGAGGGCCATCCGGATAAGGTATGCGACCAGATATCGGACGCGATACTTGACGCGATCTACGAAAAAGACCCTAAGGGCCGCGTCGCTGCGGAAACTATGGTGGCCACCGGCCTCGCAATCGTCGTCGGCGAGATTACGACATCATCGTATGTGGACATCCAGAGCATTATCAAGGGGGTCATAAGGGACATCGGCTATACGAAGGCCGAGTACGGGTTTGACGACCAGACGGTCGCCGTGCTGACGTCGCTGCACGAGCAGTCACCCGACATCAAGCAGGGTGTGGATGCCGCGGTGGAAGTACGCGGCAAGAAGAATGCCGACAAGCTGCTGCAGGAAGGTGCGGGAGACCAGGGGATCATGTTTGGCTTCGCGTGCACGGAGACCCCGGAGCTGATGCCGGCGCCGATAGCCTACGCCCACAAGCTGGCGTTGAAACTCACGGAAGTACGCAAGAAGAACAGGCTGAAGTACCTGCGGCCCGACGGCAAGACACAGGTGACGGTCGAATACGACGGCGACAAGGTCACTCGCATAGATACGATACTCATCTCGACGCAGCACGATCCGGATGTCACGCAGAAGCAGATACATAAAGATATCTGGGACAAGGTCGTCGTGCCGGTGATACCCAAGAAGCTCCTTGACAGCAAGACCAAATTCTATACGAACCCGACGGGCAGCTTCGTTCTGGGAGGGCCGGCGGGCGATTCGGGCGTGACCGGGCGCAAGATCATAGTGGACACATACGGCGGGTACGCAAAGCACGGAGGTGGCGCGTTCTCGGGTAAAGATCCGACGAAGGTGGACCGTTCGGCCTGCTATTATGCGCGCTACGCGGCGAAGAACGTGGTCGCGGCGGGACTGGCGGACGTGTGCGAGATAGAGCTCTCCTACGCGATAGGGATGGCCGAGCCGCTTTCTATACATGTCGATACGTGGCGCACAGGGAAGATTGCGGACGACGAGATAGAGAAGCTGCTCAGAAAGCGTTTTGACTTCCGCCCGGCGGCCATCATCAAGAACCTGAAGCTCCGCAGGCCGATATACCGCCAGACGGCGGCTTACGGGCATTTCGGGCGCGCTGACCTCGACCTGCCATGGGAAAAGACGGACAAAGCGGAGACGCTGAAGAAGGACGCGGGAATATAGATTTAGCGGGCCGCACAAACCGCACGAGGGATAGTTTCATGGGAATCAAGGTCGCAAAATTCGGCGGGACGAGCCTAGCCGACGCTGAACAGATAAGAAAGACGAAAGGGATCATCGATGCAGACCCGGACCGACGCTACATAGTGGCGTCGGCTCCAGGTATGCGGTATGATGACGACAGCAAGGTCACGGATCTTCTATACCTTCTATCCTCGCACATTGAGCAGCACGCCCCTTACGGTCAGATTCTCGACCTTATCAAGGAGAGGTTTCTTGAACTGGAGAGCGGCCTTGGGGTGGACGCCCAGATAGAAGGTGAGTTCAGGGACTTCGAAGCCATGCTGAAGGTTGGCGTCACATCGGACTATATCGCTAGCCGTGGAGAGTATTTCAACGCGAAGATATTGGCCGCGTACCTCGGCTACAAATTCGTCGACGCGGCCGACTTCGTCCTCTTTGGAGATAAGGGCCGTTTCCTCATGGAGGAGACGAACAACGCGCTGAAGGTCGCCCTCAGGAAATACGAGCGCGCCGTCGTGCCCGGGTTTTACGGAACGCTACCGAACGGTGGTATCAAGACGTTCTCGCGCGGAGGCTCGGATATCACTGGGTCCATCGTCGCGAGGGCGGTCGGCGCGGACGTATACGAGAACTGGACGGACGTGTCGGGTTTTCTCATGGCCGACCCTCGTATTGTTGACTCCCCAAAGGCTATAGACACTCTGTCGTACAAGGAGCTACGCGAGCTGTCCTATATGGGCGCGAAGGTCTTGCATGAGAACGCGATATATCCGGTCAGGCTCGCGGGCATACCCGTGAACATCCGTAATACGAACGACCCGGGAAGCCCCGGCACCATGATCACCGCGGGGGAGCATGTGCGGGAAGGACGCATAGTCACGGGCATAGCGGGCAGCAAAGATTTCACCGTCATCGCCATCTACAAGAATATGATGAGCGCCGAGATCGGCTACATAAAGCGTGTGCTGAACATCCTCGACGACTACGACGTATCGCTCGAGCACATCCCGAGCGGCGTCGACACTATCTCGCTCGTCATCGCGAGCAAATACCTCGACGGCAAGCTTGAGGATATCGTGGACGACATCGAGAAGAAGACCCGCGCTGACAGCGTCGACGTATACGAGGACATGGCCCTCATCGCGACGGTAGGATATGGCATGGCGATGCGCCCCGGCGTGTCCGCGAAGCTGTTCGGCACCCTCTACGAGGCCGGCATCAACATCCGCATGATAGACCAGGGCTCGAGCGAGATGAACATCATCGTCGGCGTCGCGAACAGCGATTTCGAGAACGCGATCCGCTCCATATATAAGGCATTCGTGGGTTGAGCGCGACGCAGGATGCGAGAATAATTGATGTGTAGGCATTGCTGCAAAAAAGAGAAGCAAAGGATATACTATGGGTTTTTTCGAAAAGATCCTCCCCGACCTCAACAAGCGTGAAGTCGCGAAGGCCGAGAAGATAGCAAACCGCGTCATGGCGCTCGAAGAGGCCATGGCGTCGCTCACGGACGGGGAGCTCCGCGCGAAGACGGACGAGTTCAGAAGGCGCGTGCAGGAGGAAGGCGAGTCGCTCGACGACATACTGCCCGAGGCTTTCGCTGTGTGCCGCGAGGCTTCCGGCAGGAGCCTTGGCATGACGCACTTCAAGGTGCAGGTCATCGGCGGCATAGTCTTGCATCAGGGACGCATCGCCGAGATGAAGACGGGCGAAGGCAAGACCCTCGTCGCCACGCTGTCCGCGTACCTGAACGCGCTGTCCGGCAAGGGGGTCCACGTCGTGACCGTCAACGACTATCTGGCAAAACGTGACATGGAATGGATGGGCAAGCTCTATTCGTTTCTCGGGCTTTCTGTCGGCTGCGTCGTCCACGGTATCAGTTCCGAAGATCGCAAGGCGGCGTACGAAGCGGACATCACCTACGGCACGAACAACGAGTTCGGCTTTGACTATCTGCGCGACAACATGGTCATATACGAGGAAGAACTCATGCAGAGGCCACTCAACTACGCCATCGTAGACGAGGTGGACAGCATACTCATCGACGAGGCGCGCACGCCGCTCATCATATCCGGGCAGGGCGAGAAGTCTACGGAGCTGTACGGCAAGGCCGACAGATATGTCGCCGGGCTCGTGGCAGGTACGGACTTCACGATGGACGAGAAGGACAAGACAATCAACCTCACAGAGGAAGGCGTCGAGAAGACCGAGCGCTATTTCGGCGTCGACAACTTTTCCGACCCGGAGAACATGGAGCTGAACCACCACGTCAACCAGGCCTTGCGCGCGCGCAACCTCATGAAGCGCGACGTCGACTACGTGGTCAAGGACGGCGAAATAATAATAGTGGACGAGTTCACGGGCCGCCTCATGTTCGGCCGCCGCTACAGCGAGGGCCTGCATCAGGCAATCGAGGCGAAAGAAGGGATGAGGGTCAAAAAGGAGTCCAAGACCCTCGCGACCGTAACGATACAGAACTACTTCCGCATGTACCAGAAGCTCGCGGGCATGACGGGTACGGCCAAGACTGAGGAACAGGAATTCCTCGACATATACAATATGAACGTCGTCGTCATCCCGACGAACAGGCCCGTAGTCCGCGTGGATATGGAGGACTCCATATATTCGACGGAGAGCGGCAAGATCGGTGCGATAGTAGATGACATAGTGCGGGCGCACGAAACGGGGCAGCCCGTGCTTGTCGGCACGATCTCCATCGAGAAGTCCGAGCTCATATCCGACATGCTCCGGAAGAGGGGCGTAAGGCACAACGTGCTGAACGCGAAGCAGCATGAGAAGGAGGCGAAGATCGTCGCGGAGGCCGGCCGGCTCGGCATGGTCACGATAGCCACGAACATGGCAGGGCGCGGCACGGACATCATCCTCGGCGGCAACCCCGATTTTGAGGCCAAGCAGGATATGGCGAAAGATGGCTACGATGAGGAAACGATATCATACGCGGCGAGCTTCATACCGCTCGAGGACGAGGAAATGATCGAGGCAAGGCGCGTGTACACCAAGCTGCTCGGCAAGTACAAGGATGAGCGTGCGGACGAGCAGGCCAGGGTGATAGAGCTTGGTGGCCTGCATATCATTGGATCCGAGCGCCACGAGTCAAGGCGCATAGACAACCAGCTACGAGGCCGTTCCGGACGCCAGGGCGATCCCGGCTCTACCCAGTTTTTTATATCCATGGAGGACGAGCTGCTCCGTCTGTTCGGTGGCGAGCGCATGCAGAGCATAGTAGAAAGGCTCGGCGTCGAGGAGGGCGAGCCCATTGAGGCCGGAATCCTCACCAAGTCGATAGAGAACGCGCAGAAGAAGGTTGAAGGGCGCAACTTCGGCATCCGCAAATATGTGCTCCAGTACGACAACGTCATGAACAAGCAGCGCGAGATCATCTATTCCGACCGTCGCATGGTGCTGGAGGGCGCTGATATGAGGGATCGCATCATGTCCATGCTCGGCGACCTCACGGATGAGGCTGTCGACAACGCAGTCATGGGTGCGAAGTTCGTCGAGGAATGGGACTTTGACAGTCTGAACGAGTCACTCATGCGCATCAGTCGGAAGTACCGGCCGCGTGCATACGACGGCGACGAGCTCGCGGCGCTCTCTCCCGAGATACTGAAGGAGGATGTCCGAGAGGATTTCATGAAGCTGTATGAAGAAAAAGAGCAGGAGATCGGCGAGGAGGTTATGCGTGACCTCGAGCGCATGATATTGCTCCGTGTGATCGACAGCAAGTGGATGGACCACATAGACGCCATGGACCAGCTACGTCACGGCATAGGGCTCCGCGCCGTTGGACAGCAGGATCCGGCCGCTGCCTACGCGCAGGAAGGCTTCGATATGTTCGAGCTCATGACCGAATCGATCAAGGAAGAAACGGTCATGTTCTGCTATAACGTGACCGTGGAGACCAAGCGCGAACGCAAACAGGTAGCATCCGGGGGCAAGGAGAAGAAGGACGAACAGGTTGATGGCTTCATCGCTGCGGCTACGGACGGAGGGGCAGGTGACATACCCGGGCAGGCCGATGTCCCCGAGCGTGAGAACAGGCAGGAGACCGTGAAGCGAACGACGCCGAAGGTGGGCCGCAACGATCCATGCCCATGCGGCTCGGGCAAGAAGTACAAAAACTGTTGCGGGAAAAATGCATAGGTGTAATAGCAGGTATACATGATAGAACTAGAACAAATAAGGTACGAACTTGATGACGCGAAGGGCGCATTGGCCGAACTGCGGTCTGCGCTTGGTTATGACGTGCTCGCGGGTCGCCTCGCCGAGATAACGTCTGAGAGCGAGAAGGATGGCTTCTGGGACGACCATGAGGCCGCGCAGAAACTGCTCAAAGAGCGCAAGGCGGTAGAGGGCAAGGTCAAGAGCTACGACAGCCTCGTAGCTGAGCTGGGCGATGTCGAAATCATGATAGGCCTCGCCGACGAGGAGAACGACGAATCCATAGTCTCCGAGATACAGGAGAGCTACGATAAGTGGAATGCGGATATAGAGAGCCTGCGCATACGCACTCTGCTCGGTGATGAATACGACCTGAACAACGCATATGTGGAGATCAATGCGGGCGCGGGAGGTACGGACGCCCAGGACTGGGCTGAGATGCTGCTACGCATGTATATGAGATGGTCCGAGCGCAGAGGTTACAAGGCGAAGATGCTCGACCTGCAGGACGACACGGTAGCGGGCATCAAGAGCGCGAGGTTCTTTGTTGAAGGTGAGTATGCGTATGGATACCTGAAGAATGAGCAGGGAGTGCACCGTATCGTGCGCATATCGCCGTTCGATAGCTCGTCGCGCAGGCATACGTCGTTCGCGTCCGTAGCTGTGACCCCGGAGATCGACGACGATATCAACATAGAGATCGACCCCGACGACATACGGGTCGATACCTTCAGATCGAGCGGCGCGGGCGGCCAACACGTCAACAAGACGGACAGCGCGATACGTATCACGCATCTGCCGACGAACATAGTTGTGACCTGCCAGAACGAACGCTCACAGCACCAGAACAAGGATGTCGCAATGAAGGCGCTGAAGTCCAAACTCTACGAGCTCGCGAGGAAGGAGCAGAAGGAGAGCCTCGATGAACTCAAGGGCGACTACGGCCAGATTGCCTGGGGGAGTCAGATACGTTCTTACGTATTCCATCCCTATTCGCTCGTGAAGGATCACCGCACGGGCGCCGAGAATGGGAATGTCCAGGCCGTGATGGACGGAGACATAGACCTGCTCATCAACGAAAAGCTGAAACGGAAAGAGGTATGATGGAGCGGCAGGAGTTTGTGGGAAGGCCCCCGCGAATAGATACGATCATTTTTGATTTTGACGGCACGCTCATGGATACGAACGACGCGGTGATGTCGTCGTGGCAGTACGCGGCGCGCGAGCTGTTAGGCCACGAGTTTCCTGGCGAGACGCTGACGGCGACATTGGGTGAGCCGATCATGTGCACGGTGGATTATCTTTTTCCGGGCTACGATCCCAATCTCGTCGTAAAGACGTACAGGAGATTTCACCATGAGCACTTCGAGGAGATGATACACCTGTTTCCCGGCGTTCGGGAAATGCTTGAAGAATTGAGAGAAAGAGGATACAAGCTCGGGGTCGTGACGAATCGATTGAGGCGCACTACGGACATCGGGCTGCGTCAGTTCGATATCGAGAAGTTTTTTGGCGCTGTTGTCACGATCGGTGAGGCGCCGAAAGACAAGCCCGCACCTGAACATATCTGGTTTGCGCTGGACAAGCTGGATAGCTTCGCGGAGATGGCGGCCCTCGTTGGTGATAGCCAGAATGATATCATTGGAGGCCATAACGCCGGACTCATATCTATACGCGTAGCATGGGCCGTAGCTACCGACGATGGTTACGGAGATGAGGCCGCGAATCCCGACTATGTGATAGACACTCCTTCCGGTCTGGTAGGCTTGATGGACCGTCTTAACTCATAAACACGGGCTTCAGTAAGGCTGATTTTTCGTACTCATTTTATAATATAATGATAAATGGCAGGCGATGTATGAACAATAGCCGTATGCGGGATTGGAGATGAGAGCCTAAGACCATACCTCACAGGTACCCGTCTGGGTCAAGTATGGCCTGATACCTATAAGCGAATCAATATCAGTTAATGCAATCATTGGCATGGGCCAGGTTTTGGCACAACGAAATTAGTGAAAACGATACGCACAGGAGGTATTGAATATGGGTAAAACATTGTTGATCCTAGGTGTCGGCGCTCAGGGTTCTACCGTGGCGCAGCGCATGGACGAGGAACAGGGCGTGGATAGGATTGTCTGCGCGGACTACGATACGAAAGCGGCGGAGAGTGTGGCCGCCGGATTGAAAAAGGGCGTCGCCGCCACGGTCGACGCATCCGACAGAGGCAGCATTGTGAGCGCTGCGCGGGGGGCTGACCTGATAGTGAACGGCCTGCCGCTCAGGTGGCACGGCAACGTGCTTGACGCGGCGCTCGAAGTGGGTGCGGACTATCAGGATTTTGCGGCGACAGATGCGCTCGCAAAGAACTGGATAGACAGCATCAGGGTGCTGTATGATGAATACGGACCTAAGTTCGAGGAGGCGGGGCGCCTCGCAATCATAGGTACGGGCTCCGCTCCCGGACTGATCTGTGCAGCCACGAGGCGGGCGGTGCGAGAGCTCGACAGCTGCGATACTATCTATAATATGGTTTACGAAGGTGTGGAGGCAAAGCGATTCCTCCCGTTTTGGTGGTCACCGATCACTGCGCTGACAGATATGAGCGAAGAAGCGTATGCTGTCAAGGATGGCGAACTCATCCGCACTCCGGCGTTCGGGCTCCCTGTAACGAGGGAATACGACTACATGGAAACAGGACCAGTCATTCTCGGTGAGCACTGCCATGACGAGCCTGTGCACTACTGGTTCAATCGTGATTCACACTTCAAGGGAGTCAGGAATGTCTGGTTCAAATACGGTGGCGCGGGTTTTGAGTTCGCGAAGCCACTATATCGGGCAGGATTGCTTTCCAAGGAGAAGGAATCCGTCGACGACGTGAGCGTATCGCCGTTCTCAGTCGTGTTGAAGCATCTGCCACCCGCTCCGAAATATCGCGATGAGATAGCGGAAATATTAAAGGAGGGCCTTGTATCGGATACGGGTTGCATGGTCGTGGAGGCTTATGGGACGAAAGACGGTGAGGAAATTCTAGTCGAGACACACGTCTTTGCGCCGGGTCTCGCCGACTCGTTCGCGCGTTCGGGCCTGACGGCGGAGATGTATCTGACGGGCCAGGGTGGCGCGCTGTTTACGAAGATGTTTGTAAACGATAAGTACGATCAGAAGGGGCTCATCAGCTCCGACATGATAACAGAGGAACAGATCGACTACTACTTTGGTGAGGCTGAGAAGCTCGGGATCACCCTGGAGACTAAAGTTAAGAGCAAGAACGAGTGGCCCGAGTAGGGTATAACATAGTTCAGATCATTGTAGTTGATTGAAATGTGGCGGGCGGGCTTACGCCCGTCCGCCCGCCGGCGATGTGTGGTATCATTAGCACATGCTTCATATCTATACCGCGAGGGAAAACGTAGACAAGGATGGGTTCATATTCGGACGCGTTCGTGACGCGATGGAGACGCGTCGTGTCTTCCTCATCGTGCCGGAGCAGTCGACCTTGCGGGCAGAGGCAGACGCGTTTTACTACATGGACGCGCCGGGTTTCATTGACTTCGATGTGCTCAGTATGACATCGTTAGGTAGGCGTATACTCGCAGACACGGGGTATGCCGGCGCCAATCTTTCTTTCATCAGCAAGTACGGGAAATTCATGCTGCTCTCTCGACTGATGTACAGGCATGGCAAGGAGATGCGGGCTTTCAGGCGACTCACGCCATCGCCGGACTTCGTGGAGAAACTGAACGATATGCTGGCGGAGCTGAAAAATCACAATGTCACGCCTGATGAACTTATGGAGATGGCTTCCGGGATAGAGGCCGACACCATCCTGAAGAACAAGCTCGAGGATGCTGCCCTCATCTACGGCGGTTACGAGGAGGCGATAGGCGGCAGGTATATGGATCAGGCAGATAACCTGAAACTCTACACCTCTAAGATCGGACATGCGTCGTTCGTGCCGGGTTCGGAGTTTTGGTTTTCTGGCTTTGACTATCTGTCGCCGGCCGTCATGGACACGGTCATAGAGTTGGCGCGCTGCGCGGCATCGGTGAATGTAGTCCTCACGGGCGACGCAGGAAGCCTGCGTTATGGCGGTGATGACATCTTGGGCGATCCGCTGTTCACTCTGACGAACAGGCTCGCCGCGGGGCTCGCGCGTCGTGCGGATGAAGCGGGCGTTGGTTCCGCTCTTTATCCCATACCGCCTGACGCCGCGGACGGATATCTCCGGGCAATGCCGCCTGAGATCGCGCACATAGAGAGGGCCCTGTTCACGCGGCCGCATACGCCGTTCGTCCCTGACGGGGAAACCGCCCGTGATGGCTCAAGGGGACGGGAGGCGAGCGTCGCGAGCCCATGGTTCTTCTGTACTGACGCACAGTGTATTCGAAGGCCGGCATTGAGGCTCATTGCCGCGGCCAACTACTACGCGGAAGCCGAGACCGCGGCCGCGGAGATATGCGATCTCGTACGTGACGGATTGGGCGCGCACGGAGATACCGATGGTGAGGTGAGGTACCGCGACATTCTCGTACTGTGCAATGATATGGCAGACAGAGGGCGCATCATAAAGCGCGTTTTTAGCAGGTACGGGTTGCCCGTATTTATGGACAGGCGTCGCAGCGTCGAACACAATCCGGTCATAGAGTTCCTTCTTACCCTTCCGCGCATAGCCGCGTTAAGCCGCAGATACGAGGATGTATTTGCTATGCTCAAGACAGGGCTGACTGATATCAGTGCCGATGAAACGGAGGAGCTGGAAAATTATATATTCAAATATAAAATCAAAGGCAAGAGATGGGACAGGGATTTCACGCTTGGCCTGAAGCGCGAGGATGCTGGCGGTCATGCCCGAGGCGAGTACAGCCAGGACGAGCTTGACGCGCTGAACGAATCCAGGCGCAAGGTCGTCTCACTCGTCGCGAAGTTCGAAAAAGGCTTCAAGGGCGGAAGGACAGCCAGGGAAAGGACTGACGCGCTACTCGCGTTCCTGACAGAGGATGCGAGACTTCCCGGGATGATCGAACGATACGCTTCGGAGCTCGAGGAGAGAGGTCTGCTCGAGTACGCTTCGGAGATGTCCGGGATGTGGGATGTGACGGAAGATATACTCGGCCAGATGTCTACCGTGCTCGGCGATATCGCCATGTCCATGAGCGAGTACGCAACGGTGCTGCGGACTGGTCTGGATGCTGTACGCGTCGGTGTGCTTCCTACCGTCGTGGATCAGATAGTGCTCGGTACCATGCAGCGCACACGCAGTGGAAGGGCAAAGGCCGTGTTCGTACTCGGCGCGAATGAGGGCGTGCTTCCCGCCTCCACAGCGGACGGGGCCATATTCAGTGAGGACGAGGTGTACAGGCTCGCGGACGCCGGGCGCCATATTGCGCGCACGGAGGAGACCGGCCACATGGAGGAGGAGCTTGCGATATATCGAAATCTATCAAAGCCGGGGGCTCTTTTGCGTGTAAGCTACGCGGCGTCTGACAGCGCGGGCAGGAATCTCAGCCCATCGCCGGTGTTCGAGCGCCTGCGCCGTATATTCCCCGAAGTCCCGGTGGAGAAAGATATAAGGAACGCGCGCGTGGACCGCGATATCGATCCCGTACCTGCAAATGTTCAGTATCACGACCAGACCCTCGACTATCTATCGGAGAATCTGAGGGCGTATGTGAATGGTGGGATGTTGCCGGAGGTATGGAAAGGTGTGACAGCGTGGTACCGAGCAAACATGCCGTACGCATTGCACCGTGTCGGAGCGGGGCTGACATTCCGGGGAAGGCACGAGCGTGTGGGCGCGGAGTTTGTGGACGGGCTCTACCGCAAGGTCACGTCACCGTCGGCTCTCGAAAGATACAGCCGTTGCCCCTTCTCGTGGTTTGTGTCATACGTGCTCGGGTTGAAGGAACGACGCGAGGCCATGATGGACAGCAGGAACATCGGTGATGTCTATCACCGTGTACTCATGCGTTTCGGGCGGGCACTTTCGTCGGACGGCCTTCCCTCTGACGATGAGATGTCGCGTTGGCGTACAATCACAGACGACGAGATAGACGAGACTGTTCGGCGGCTTGCCTCTGAGGAATACTTGGCGTTGACGGCGGAGACGGGAGCCACTGAAGGAGATGTGGCGGACGCTGCCGCGGACGCGTACCGAATGGGCCGTGTAAGTGGGACGGCTGCCCTGGCCGCGCGCGTGCTGACAGGACAGATAAGGGAGGGACGCGTCAATGGAATATATTTTGAATCCGCGTTCGGCGATGGTGGTGACTTCCCTCCTATAACCGTCAGTGACGGAACCGGAAACGGAGTCAGGATCGAGGGACGTATCGACAGGGTAGACATTATGGACGGGGGCTACGCACGAATCGTGGACTACAAATCCGGCACTCAGGAGTTCAGCGCGCCCGACGCGGAAGCGGGCTACCAAATGCAGCTCATGCTGTACCTTCAGGCCGTCTCGAAGCGCTATGAACCGGCGGGCGTGTTCTATTTTACGATAAAGGAGCCCCGCGTCAGGGATGATGTCGGCGTGGATGTGGCCACCGGGATAATGAAGGAAATGAAACCCTATGGAGTAGCCGTAAACGACGCGCCTCCGCTCGAAGCGATGGGCATGGATCCTAAGGGCAGATCGACTAAGGACAGGATGGACAAAGATCAATTCGACGCACTGCGAGTGACGGTGAGCAATCTCGTGGAGAGCCTCATAAGGGATATGACCTCAGGCCATGTAAATGCCGAACCTAAGACGGCCGTCCGGCTGAAGACGCCCGCGGGACGCAACATGAGGGCCTGCGACTACTGTCACTACAAAGGCATCTGCAACTACGACCCAATCCTTCACCGATAAAATTTTTTTATAATAACTGGTGGTCCTCCCTCGATCAATCCGGGTTGCTCCTATCCCTGTTCCGTCTCCCTCGCGACGATGGAATCGGCGTTGTATTTCCTGCGGAGTTTGGGCTTCTCTATCTTGCCCGTCGGGTTGCGCGGCACTCCGTCAAAGATCACCTTGCGCGGCCTCTTATACCTCGGAAGTCCCTCGGCGAAAGCCATGATGTCCGCCTCTGTCGCTTCAGCGCCGTCCTTCATCTCAATGATGGCGGCGGCGACCTCGCCAAGCCGGTGGTCCTCTATGCCGATGACGGCGACATCCTTTATCTTGTCATAGCCGCGAAGAAAATCCTCGACCTGTACGGGGTATATGTTCTCGCCGCCCGTGATGATGACGTCCTTCTTTCGGTCTACGAGGAAGATGAATCCGTCCTCGTCCTCCATCGCCATGTCGCCCGTGTATAGCCAGCCGCCCTTCAGAGCGGCGGCCGTAGCTTCTGGATCCTTGTAGTATTCTTTCATGACGCCCGGTCCCTTGACGATGAGCTCGCCGACCTTACCGCGCTCGACGTCCACGCCGTCCTCGTCGACGATGCGCGTATACCATCCGTGGCCGGCCTTGCCTATCGCGCCGACCTTGTGTATGTTCTCGATGCCGAGGTGGACCGAGCCAGGGCCGATTGACTCGGAAAGGCCGTAGTTCGTATCGTAGTCGTGATCCGGGAAATATTTCTTCCACCGTCTGATAAGGCTCGGCGGAACGGGCTGTGCTCCTATGTGCATCAGCCGCCAAGCGCTCAGGTCATACGCGTCCAGGTCAATGCGCCCGTCCTCGATGGCGTCCAGGATATCCTGAGCCCATGGCACGAGCAGCCAGACTATCGTCGCGGCCTCGTTCGCCGCGGTCTCGACGACCCAGCGCGGGTCGGTACCCTTCAGGATGATCGCCCGCCCTCCTGTCATGAGGCTGCCAAACCAGTGCATCTTTGCGCCCGTGTGGTAGAGCGGCGGTATCAGGATGAACACGTCGTCCTTGCTCTGCCTATGGTGTGCCTGCTCCGTCACGGCGGCGGAAAAGAGGCTCGCCTGCGTATGCAGTATCGCTTTCGGCATGCCTGTCGTGCCCGACGAATAGTAGATAGCCGCGTCGTCGCTGTCCGTCATCGTAACCTTAGGTTTCACCGGCGGGTAACCTTCGATGAGCCCCTCGAAACTCTCCGCGTATTCCGGCCTGTCCATCCCGAGGAAGATGAATCCGCGTGTCTCCACGAGCTCGTCCAGAACTTCTCCCACGCGCCCCGTGAACTCCCGTCCGAAGATGAGCACACTCGCGTCCGCAAGGTTCACGCAGTAGGAAATCTCCTCAGCGGTGTACCGGAAATTCAGTGGCACGGCGACAGCACCCGTCCTCAGTGTGCCGAAATAGATCGGCAGCCAGTCGATGCAGTTCATGAGCAGTATCGCGACCTTGTCGCCCTTCTTCACACCTCTGTCCATGAGCAGATTCGCGAAGCGATTCGCGCGATCGTTGAACTCCTTCCACGTGAGACTCTTGCGAAAGTGGTGATCATGCCCCATCTCTACGAGCTCGTACTCCTGCCAGCGCAGGTTTTCCGCGTCGTCCCGTATGGGATTCAGCTCTATGAGGGCCACGTCGTCCGGATAGTTCCCGGCGTTCCGTTCCAGCAAATCGGTCAATAACACGGCAGTTCCCTTTCTCCAACTATTCAGCGCGGCTGGCCAGAAAACACGGATAGGCAACCTATATTTTCCCGTAATTCAATGCCCAGAAAACACGATAAAAGAATTGTACCATAGATGGCGCGCATAGGAATGAAGATATTTGCGGCTTACGCAACTCATGCACAACTCGCGTTTAGCACTTCCTTGATTTGACAAGGCGAGGTTCTCGTTCAGAATCAAAAAATTCCTTGCAATGTACTTTCCTGATAATGTACAATGACAGGGCGTCTTTGTTTGCAGGAGGCGCAGTAAATCGAATATGAGGCATCTGTGCCGCATGCTCTCTGCCACGGTTCGCTGTGGCCATTCAGCCCGAAGGGAGGTGAAAGAATGAATCGTTACGAGATTATGTACATCATTGCCGCCGCGCTTGACGACGAGGCCAAGGACTCGGTCATGGAGACCGTCGAGGGTATCATCGCTGACGGCGGTGAGGTTGTGAAGACGAACCGGATAGGCCTGAAGAAGCTGTCCTATCCTATCCGCAAGAAGAACGAGGGCTATTATGTGCTTGTTGAATTTAAAGCGCCCGCGGATCTTCCTAAGGAGCTCGACCGCAGGCTGAGGATATCGGATGACGTGGTACGCCATCTCATCATCAACATGGATGACGACAAGGATGTAGCATAAGCCTAAGATACGGGAGGTACTCGGATGAACTTAGTAATACTGGTCGGAAATCTGACGCGTGATCCGGAGGTCAAATATACGCAGAACGGTCTCGCCGTCGCGAATATCACCGTAGCTGTCAATCGTTTTGGTACGAAGGAAGGCGGCCCGGACGCGGATTTTTTCCGGGTGACCGCGTTTGGCAAGCAGGCCGAGCTCGCTGAGCGCTACCTGTCCAAGGGAAGGAAGGTCGGCATTGAGGGCCGCATTCAGAATGATAATTACGAGAAGGAAGGTCAGACCGTATATCGCGATACGATCATCGCCAGCAGGATAGAGTTTCTGAGTCCCAAGAGCGGCGGTGACCAGTTCGGCGGTGGTTTTGGCGGGCAGCCGGATGAGGCTTTCGGACGTTCCGCTCCACAGGCTGCGTATGCGCAAGCGCCGCAGGGCGCTGCTCCGGAGCCTGTCCCCTCCGGATTCAGCGCGCTTGAGGACGACGAGGACGATCTGCCGTTCTGACAACATCAAGATTGTTTCAATAATAGGAGTATATTATATGGAAAGACAAAGACGAGGCGGAGGAGGGCTAGGCAAGAAAAAGGTATGCCAGTTCTGTGCCGACAAAAATGCGAAGATCGACTACAAGGACGCAGACCTGCTTTCAAAATTCATCACGGACAGGGGCAAGATATTGCCCAAGCGGGTGACGGGTACGTGTGCTCTGCATCAGCGTGAGATCGCCCGAGCTATCAAGCGCGCGAGGATAGTGGCGCTGTTGCCTTACGTCAGGGATTGAGCCCGGAGCTTATCGCTTGAACACAGTGACGAAACACGCAATCCCGCGTTTTGGGCCGGGCATCGGCTGTGCCATGGAGATACGCGATGAATGACAGGATGCTCACAAAGATTGTGACGCCCTATATCATATTCGCGGCGATATTATTTGCGCCGGGTCTTATTTTCCTGTTTTCCCGCGGCAATTTGCTACCTCCTTATTATGCCAGCACGCTACATCCCGCAGACTACATACTTGAGGCATGTGCGGCCGCTTTCATCATCCTATGCGTCGTGACGCGTATTCGCCAGAAGCGTCTGCTCGCCGGCTTCATCGCTGGAGTGGAGAGCGATGTGGAGGATATGGTCAAGTATTCGGTACGCAATTATCCGCTTCCCATATGCGTGGTCAACAGCGAGGGCAGGCTCGTGCTCACGAACGACAGATTCAAGGAATATTTTCCGAGCGCCAGGATATTGAAGACCGACATCAAGGATGTCATAGGGCTCAGTCGCAACGAGATCGAGCCTGCGGGCGTAGGCTCGGTGAATATCAGGGACGGCGTCGGCGAAACGGTGCCCGGGGCAGGGAACGTCGGTATATCTATCAGTGCGGGAGGCAGGTCATGGCTCACGTTGGCTTCCTATCTGAATGAGGACGTCAGCAAGAGCGTCATGCTTCATTTCATAGATGTGACTGACTATGAAGCCCTGAAAGGCAAGTACGCTGACGAAAAGCAGTGTTTCTGCTACGTTGTCATAGACAATTACGATGATATCCTGTCGAAATCGAAGGATGAAAAGAGGCCTGCGATCGCCGCGAGCATCGAGACCGCTATACTCGAGTGGGGCGCTGGCATGGGCGCCATCGTCCTGCGTCACGCGAAGGACAGGTTTCACCTCATCTTTGACACTACGCATTTCAAGGAGGTTGAGGCGGGCAAGTTCTCTATCCTCGAGGAGATAAGGAAGACATACACAGACGCGGAGTTCCCCGTCTCGCTCAGCATAGGCGTGGGCGCCGGTGGCGCGACGCTGTCGCAGACCGAGGAATACGCCGCATTTGCCATAGACCTTGCTCTCGGACGTGGGGGAGACCAGGCGGTCGTCAAGTCCGGCGACGATGTAAGATACTACGGCGGGACGGTGCAGGTGATCGAGAACCGCAACCGGGGCAAGTCGCGCGTCATGGCCCATGCGCTCAAACAACACATGGCGCGGTCATCGAACGTCATGATAATGGGGCACAGGAACATGGACATGGATTCTCTCGGATCGGCTCTCGGCGCCAACCGCATAGCCTTCGCCAATGGCAAGGACGTCCATATCGTTCGTGGAGAGATAGATCCTTCCATGCGTGACGTGTTCGCTGCCGCCTCAAAATCAGGTTACTGTCATTTCGTGAGCTGCGAGGACGCCGTGAAATCCACGGGTGCGGACACTCTGCTCATCGTCGTCGATTGCCACACGCCCGGTATGGTTGAATGTCCCAATCTGATAGATCTGGCGGGTCGTGTCGTCATCATAGATCACCATCGCAAGATGGAAAATTTCATCGTGGACGCAGCGCTGACTTTTATGGATCCCGGAGCTTCGTCGACGTCGGAGCTTGTCGCTGAGATCATGCAGTACGACGACAAGGTAGGTAAGATAGAAAAGATAGAGGCCAATCTTATGCTGGCCGGGATTTTCGTGGATACAAACAATTTCTCCGTCAAGACCGGTACGCGCACCTTCGACGCCGCACGCTGGTTGCGCGAGAACGGCGCGGACAGCATGACCGTCAGGGAGTATCTGCAAAGCGATATGAGGGACTTTAGGCAAAGGGCCAACATCATATCAAACGCTGATTTCACGATGAGCGGTATCGCCATATCGCGTAACGAGGGCGTGCATGCCAACGCGCAGACTATCGTCGCGCAGGCCGCTGATGAGCTGCTTGACATCAAGGGCATCCGGGCGAGCTTCGTGGTGGGCGAGACGAAAAACGAGGTCGTCGTCAGTGCCAGGTCACTGGGCTCGATAAACGTCCACGCTATCATGGAGCGCATAGGCGGCGGCGGTCACCTTACCATGGCGGCCGCTCAGATACCTGGAGCCTCGCAGGACGAGGTGGTGGAGAGGATAAAAGAACTGATAGAAGAATTTGATAATCATGATAAAAACTAGACAGCCAGGAGGTTTCCCTTTGACAGGGGACCGATTACGTATGAGAACATCGTCAGAAGGAGGTAATGTTAGAAATGCAAGTAATACTTATGGAGAATCTTGAAGGCAAGGGTGCCGCGGGCGAGGTGATAAAGGTCGCTCCCGGCTATGCGCGCAATTATCTGTTGCCTAAGAATATAGCGATACCAGCCACCGACTCGAATATGAAAACGCTCGAGCATAGGCGCACCAAGCTCGCCGAGAAAAAAGCTCAGGATCTGGAGACAGCCGAGAACCTCAAGGCGAAGATAGACAGCCGTAGTATCACATTCGAGGCGAAGTCTGGAGAAGCCGGCAGGCTCTTTGGCTCGATCACCTCGCAGGATATAGCGGATGCGATACACGAGCATTTCGGCGTATTCATCGACAAGCGCAAGATAACGGATGGCACGCCTATCAAGAGCATCGGCGTACATCCGGTCACGATCAAGATATTCCCCGAGGTCAACGCCATAGTGCGTATACTCGTCGGTACGCCTGAGGAGATCGCGGCAGCCGAAGCTGCCGCGAAGCGCGCGGCCGAAAAGGCAGCGGCGAGGGTCGCCGCCGAGGCTGAAGCGGCGGCAAGGGCAGAGGAGGAAGCGGCGGCCGCGGCTGCCGCGGCTGACGCGGAGTCCGACGCGCCTGACTATGAGGAGCGTTTCGGAGATGACGGGGAAGTGGCAACCATCGCAGCACAGGACACGACGGAGGAAGTTATCACGCAACCGGAAGCCAACGCGCCTGAATCTGAGGAAGCCTCGACGGAGCCGGAAGCTGAGGATGGTCCCGCCGAGGGGTAATGCGCGATGGCAGAGCGTGAATATCCGCATTCGGATGACGCGGAAAGGTCTGTGCTAGGCGCGGCTATACTGAACGATGACGCGCTGTTTGGTGTGCTGGAAGCCTTGAAATACGAGGATTTTTTCCGTGCTGCGCACGCGGAGATATTCGACGTCATAGGCACGCTGCATAGGGAGGGCGACCATGTTGACGTCGTGACCCTATCCGAACTCCTGAAGAAGCGAGGCAAGTTCGAGTTTGCGGGGGGCGCGGAATACATCTCAGGCCTGCCGTACGCCGCGCCGTCCCCTTCGGGCGCCAAACAGTACGCCAGAATCGTGAAAGAGAAGGCGGTCCTGCGCCGTCTGATAAAGTACGGTGAGGAGACGGCGGCGGAAGCCTACGAGGATGGAAAGCCCGCCCACGAGGTGCTATCAAAAGCTCAAAGCGGTATCTTTGACATCGCCCAGGATACTACGAAGGGCGACTATACGCGCATAGGGGACATCATTGAGCGCGCTACGAAGGAAACACAGGAGTACCGCGACTCGGACCGTGATCTCCTCGGTATCACAACCGGGTTTACGAAGCTCGATGAGAAGACCTCAGGGTTCCAGAAGAAGGATCTCATCATCATCGCGGCGCGTCCTAGCATGGGCAAGACCGCGCTCGCGCTCAACTTCGCCCTGAACGCGGCGATCAAGGAGCAGGCCACGGTGATGTTCTTCAGCCTCGAGATGGGGGAGGTACCCCTGGGGCAAAGGCTCATGAGCATCATGGCCAATATCCCTCTGCAGAACATCAGGAGCGGAAGTTTTTTTGATAGCAGGGATGACATGGAGAGATATCGCGATGCGGCGGACTCCTTCCGCGACATGAAAATTTTTATCGACGAAACATCCGGTGCGTCGGTTGACGAGATGACAAGCAAGTGCCACAGGCTACGGGCCGAACATGGCCTTGACCTTGTAGTCATAGACTACCTACAGCTCATGGAGATCACCGGACAGGACAGGCCGGAGAACCGGACGCTCGAAATAGCCGCTATATCCAGGCGTCTCAAGCAGATGGCCAAGGAGATTGATTGCCCCGTCATCGTGCTGTCGCAGCTGACGCGTGACATCGAGAAGCGCAAGGGCAGCCCCGTGCTGTCGGACCTGCGCGACTCGGGCGCGATAGAGCAGGATGGCGACCTCATCATGTTCATACACAACAAGACGAAGAAGGAACAGGATGACGATGAGAAAGAGGGGCGTTACAGTATTCAGTACAACCCTGATACTATGAGACAGATACTTATACTGAAGCATAGGAACGGAGAGACGGGTGAGGTCATCCTGTCGTGGGTGGGCAGATACACGAAGTTTGCCAATCTCGATTACGGGACATATGACGCGGGTTCGGACTCGGGTGTGGGCGCGGAGAACGGTGGAGTGACGCCGTTCTGATGGAAAGGAATGGACGGAATGATGGGTTATAGAACGGCGGCTATCATAGGCTCCCAGTGGGGGGATGAAGGCAAGGGGAAGATCATCGACTACCTTGCCGGCAAGGCAGACGTGGTCGTACGCGCGCAGGGCGGCAATAATGCCGGCCATACGGTTGTGATCGGAAGCAAGAAATATGCCCTCCACCTCATCCCGTCCGGCGTGCTGCGCCCCGGCGCTGTGAACGTGATAGGTCACGGCGTTGTAGTGGATCCCGCGGGGTTTTTTGCGGAAATAGAGACGCTTGAAGCCGACGGTGTGGACTGCTCGAGGATATTTGTGAGCGACCGCGCGCACATCGTGTTTCCGTGGCATCGGGAGCTTGACGGGCTTTCAGAGGACCGTGCGGGCGGCAGCGGCATAGGTACGACGAAGCGTGGTATCGGTCCGTGCTATACGGACAAGGCTGCGAGAATAGGCCTGCGTGTGTGCGATATGCTCGATGCGGATGCCTTCAAGGAGAAGATGTCGGCGCGCATAGACGCGAGCAATGAGGTCATTGAGAAGATATACGGCGCGACGACTTTAGGCAAGGCGCATATGATAGAAGAATACGCCGGCTATGCCGAGCGTATGCGTCCGATGATAGCCGATACGGGCGTCATCGTCTACGACGCTGTGTCCTCAGGCAAGTCCGTTCTATTCGAGGGCGCGCAGGGGACGATGCTCGACATCGACCTGGGAACCTACCCTTATGTCACGTCGTCGCATCCCGGCTCGGGCGGGTTCATCGTAGGAGCGGGCATAGGCCCGCGTATGATAGGCGAGATAGTCGGCGTCGTCAAGGCGTATACCACGAGGGTGGGTGCGGGACCGATGGTTACGGAGCTGACCGACGAGTCCGGCGACGCCATCAGGGAAGCCGGCCACGAATACGGCACTACGACGGGCAGGCCGCGGCGTTGCGGATGGTTTGACGGGGTAGTCGTGAATCATTCCGTACGAACGAACGGCACGACGGGCATCGCCCTCATGTTGCTCGACGTACTTGGAGTTTTCGATGAGGTCAAGCTGTGCTACGCCTATGAGACGCCGGATGGCGCGAAGATAAAGCATTTCCCGGCGTCGCTCGAAATGCTCGCCGCGTGCAGGCCGTTGTACAAGACCATGCGCGGATGGCGTTCCGACATATCCGGATGCAGGTCCTTCGATGATCTGCCGGAGGAAGCCCGAGCCTACGTCGGCGAGGTAGAGGCCCTATCGGGAGTCCCCGTCAAGATCATCTCCGTGGGGCCGGGCCGCGAGCAGACCATCATCCGCGAGGAGATACTGTGACCGCTGCGCCCTAAGCATTTCAACGAATGAACTATACTATCGAAAAACATTCCAACTATTATCTCGATGACACGCAGGTGCCGAACGTTTTTATCTCCGAGTACATGCCGGGCGCTCCGGGCGACTACGTCAAGGTCTATCTCTACGCCTACATGCGCGCCGCGAGACGTGACGTGACGTCGAATGAGACGATAGCGCGGGAACTCGGCATAGGAGTGGAGGACGTGCTCGCGGCCTGGACATATTTCGAGAAACGCGGCCTCGTCCGCAAGAGGTTCACCGACACGTCGGATAGCCTCCACTACGACGTGGAGTTCACGGACATCAAGGGCCTCGTCGCAGGGGTGAGCACTACCGGCGGTGGTGCTTCTACATCCGAAGGCGGTAGCGGAAATCTGCATTCGGCACTAGGCGATGAGGACGTGCGCGATATGTTTCGGGATATCGAACGCCTCACGGGCGGACCTCTCTCGGGCTCCGACATATCGCGCGCCGGTGTCCTGCTCGACGAGGGCGCCACGCCGGGGCTTGTAACCTTTGCATATCGGTACTGTGCCGAGATGAGGAAGAACACGCGGACGCACTATGTGGCGGGTGTGGTCAGGCGCTGGATAGAGGCAGGTATCAGGACAGCCGAAGACGCCGAGGCCCACATCTCCCTCAACGACGCGCGCATGGACGTATACAAGCAGATCATGAAAGCCCTAGGCCTGCAGTTCGCGTCGATCACCGACGCGGAGCGGCGCGTATTCGACGGATGGCTTGACGGCATGGGTTTCACGGTGGATGAGATACTGGCTGCCGCCGAGAAAGCCGCCGGGAAGCGCAACAAATACGACTATGTGAAAAAAATACTCGAGAGCGACTATGAAGCCATGACGTCAGGAGGACTGAACAGCGTGCCTGGCGGTTCCAGCGCCGGGACGGGCGGTTCTTCCGCCAGAAATCTGTACTACAGCGATGCCAGGGTGAAGGCCGAGGCCGAGGCCGAAGCGCACAGGCGGGAAGTATACGGCAGACTCCCGGAAGTGGAACGCCTCGACAAGGAGATAGCGCGCCTGAACCGTGAGTCCGTGAGCGCCATCATGTCGCGCACGGACGGTGGCCGCAGGGAGTCGGAGCGCATCGCGGCCGAGATAGAGCGTAAGCTCGACGAGAAGGCCGGCGTCATGGACCGCGCCGGATATCCAAAGGACTACATGGAGATACGTTACCGCTGCGCAAAATGTCGCGACACCGGCACCCTTGACGACGGCGGCGCTTGTGACTGTTTCACGGCCGGCCAGCTGTAGACCAGGACCGCGGAGACGGCATGCGGCTATGAATCTGTTAGCGATTACTATGACAATTCCAGCAAATATCTTGCGATTTTTCAGCAAGGAACTTGCGAATTTGACAAGGATAGGATGCGTATGGATTATGAAACTTTTATGGCTGCAGTTACAAAGCTGAATCAGAAAAATAGCGATAATCAGTATTATGAGGCCAAAACCTCTGCAGGCTGTACGACGGTGATTATGAATTGTCTGAGGAAGAAAAGCAATTATTCGTCTCAGACCGTGGCGCAAGCCATTTTGATGAAGAAATAATTCACGGCTCGCGTGTCGCCGACCTAAACGAACCATTAGTAGCCGCCTATATCGCCAATAGGAAAAGCCATTCGCGCGCTCTGTCAAAAATGAGCGACCAAGATATTCTTTTCAGGACAGGTGTGACGAACCGCGAAGGCGAGTTATCCAGGGCCGGCGCTGTGGCGCTTGGTATATATCCTCAGCAATTCCTTAAATCAAAATCTTCGCGGCTCTTAGGTACGACGCACTTTCAAAAAAGAATTGATGAGCAAAACCTCTCTGAACGCGTCGCAGCTACGTTATGCGCTAGCGAAATTAATTCAGTCGGGTAAGGTATATAAAAATGGAAACGGCTCATCCCCATACACAACATATTCCTTAAAAAAAAGCGGTTAACGTGGCCTCTGCCCTTCAGCGCTCAAAATAACGCGACGCCGAAGCCGAAGTGCACAGGCGGGAAGTATACGGCAGACTCCCGGAAGTGGAACGCCTCGACAAGGAGATAGCACGCCTGAACCGGGAGTCGGTGAGCGCCATTGTCGCGCACGGACGGAGGCCGCAGGGAGTCAGAGCGCATTGCGGCCGAGATAGAGCGCAAGCTTGGGGAGAAGGAAGGCGCCATGAGCCTCGCCGGATACCCTTACAGATTAGTATAATATACCTCATATCCGGCGCTATCGTTATACTTAGTATTATTGCTCGTGCCAATGATTTGATTGTAAAAAACATCATGACTTGTAGAAGGGTTATTAATTCGATTCATTTTGTAGGTTACCCACACCGATAAGGCACCTTTAAGATAACCTTTAGGCATGTAATAATAACAGAACCCATCGGCGGTAATCGCCGTCGTGTCGGCTGTATTCGTACGGACGGTAAAAAAATTCCATAGAGGTGGGAGTACTGGCTCTCCGATAAGTTCAGCGGCCCGCTTGTGATATGTCATACGCTTCATGTCCTTAGATGGATTTGTAGGTGCAAAGACATATCCGCCGACAAGTTCCATGTCAAACAATGTGTAGTCAGTCAGCGATGTCCCCTTCAACAAGTATTCTTGGGCTGTATTATTGCCGTTGAAATCCCCTTGAGCATAGGCTTCATTCAGAACACTACGAAAAGCTACAATACGATTGCGCGCATCCGCGATATACTTCTTGTCCTCGGCTTTGTCGATATACCCCGTCAGCGCCGGTATCGCGATGGCCGCGAGTATCGCGAGGATGACAAGGACGACGATCACTTCAACTAGAGTGAAGCCGCGACGCGCACTCCTACCCGCCATTCGTTGTCTTAGTATCATGTTCATTTGATGCTCCCTTCTTTACTATTACTATATGTTTGCGCATACGAAAACGCGGAACGATGGATTCGCTCCGCGTCAGTATCAAAATCAAATATAAAGGCTGAATCAGCCGGCTCAGCTGAAGTTACTTCAGCGTGCCCCCCCCTGGAGATATTTGGAAACACAGTGCGCTTCCAATAGGGACTCTGCCATACCCGGGGATAGCTGGCCTTCTGACCACGCATAGAATATGGATATAGCTGATTTAGTCATATTCATGTAAGCTCATCCGCCCGATGCAGGCGGCTATTTCCCTTCCCTTCACAAGTGTCTTTATCACTATATGTTTATTTTATCTCATAAGCAGGCATTCCGCAATACCATTTTTATTTTACCTAAAATACCCTCAAACGTTGCACGGCGCTAGCGTGTGTGATTGTTTTGCGAATTTTAAGTGAATTATCTCCTGTTACAAGCATATTACAGGAATATTACGATATAATTCTGCTATGATTTGGAGAGAGACGAGAGCGGAATACGTTGTAAAGAATTTTGAGCACGGCCCCGGTGTGTCATCATCGGGAAAGTCCGAGCCCGCGATCAAGTCGGTGCGGCCGGCGATATTGCTGATACGCGCTCGCACGGCTGTGCGAATGGCCCGGGAGATCTTCGCGCATGAGGCGCGAAGGCTCTCGTTCATGGCCAAAGCCGACAGAATAATTTTGTGTCAGCGCGTGCCGGCGCTCAAACGGATCTTCGATGTGGGCACAGCCGAATCTGCAAGGCGTCCTATTCGCGCGTTCACCAGGGCTCTCCGCGCAAATGCGAAGGCGGGATATCATGGTGCCCGCCGCGTGACCGGGAAGCCCGGAGTACGCGCGCACGCTCTGCCTGTATCCGTTGGAGCCGCGGCCGTGTGCGCTATCTTTTTCCTCTCCACCTTTATGACGAGCGATCTCACATACTACGAGTACAGCTATGGAGGTAAGGTCCTCGGCCTCGTCAAGGACAAGGGCGAGGTCTACGGCGCGATAAACAGGCCTGAGACGAAACGGGCGATCGACGAGAGGGCCGGAGCGTCCGTCGTCCTGGACGCGGATGACAATATAGAGGTCAGGAAGGTCGTCAAGCTCGTTCCCTCGGATGTCCCCGTCGATGACGAAGACGACATCGTATCGAACATCGCTTCGCTGAAGGATATAGATGTGGTCGGTCAGGCCGTAATTTACGATGGCGAGAATATAGGGACTGTGGCAAACGCCGATGAGGCGGACAGGCTGCTCGAACGGCTCAAGGCCCGATGTACTGAAGATGAGCCTGATGGCAGGTTCAGCGAGGTCGGGTTTGTCGACGAAGTGACGCTGACGGAGGTTATGACCACCCACAAAAATATCGAAACCCCGGACGAAGTATTCGCCCGCCTCGCGAGGACATCCTTCTCCGCGATCGAAGTGAGGGCTGTCGAGATCGTACATTACGAGGAGGAATATGAGGAAACGCCTATCTATATCGACGATGATGAGAGATACGAAGACTACGAGTTCGTGATCACACCCGGTGCGGCCGGCCTCCGGAAGGTGACGGCGAACAGCGTATATGTCAATGGTTCGTTCTCTACGAATGAGCCTATCTCGTACGAGGTCATTCGCCCTGCGGTGGCCGCACATATGATTCGCGGTACCAGGAAGCTACCGGCTTCGATAGGTTCCGGCAGGTTCATACGACCCGCGGTGGGCGGAGTGATATCCTCGCCATTCGGGCCTCGCTGGGGCAGGATGCATGAAGGCGTAGACATCAACATAAAATATGCGCCGGTTTATGCGGCAGGGGACGGTAAAGTAGTGTATACTGGTACAAAGGGCGGATACGGCGTCGCGGTCATTATCGACCATGGCGACGGTTTTGAGACCCTTTATGGGCATCTTTCGCGGTTCTCCGTGAAGGCCGGGGAAGAAGTCCACAAGGGTCAGCGCATAGCTACGTCCGGGAATACCGGCAGATCCACGGGGGCGCATCTTCATTTTGAGGTGCGTGTAAATGGGACGCCACGCAATCCGCTCGATTATCTGTGACGCAAAGATGGTAATAATATAAGTAGGGATGCTCATAATGATGTTTGTAAGAAAAGGAGAGCATAATGGAGCCTAAGAAAGTCCTAATAATCGAAGATGAGAAAAACATTTCCGATATAGTCAAGCTCAATTTGACAAAGGAAGGATTCAACGTCGATACCGCGTTTGACGGGCAGGAAGGGCTCGACAAGGCGCTTGGCACGGATCCGGATCTCGTACTTCTCGACGTCATGCTGCCGTCGATAGACGGTTTTGAAGTATGCCGTAAAGTCAGGGAAAAGAGCAACGTCCCTATCATCATGCTCACTGCAAAGGAGGAGGAGGTGGACAAAGTGCTCGGCCTCGAGCTCGGCGCTGACGATTACATCACAAAGCCATTTGGTCTCAGGGAGCTGATCGCGAGGATAAAGGCGAACATCAGGAGGACGGTCATGGCCGGCGATATAGGGCAGACTCCTTCGTCCAACACGACCGACTACGGCAACCTCACCATCGACGGAGACCGATACGAAGTGAGAAAGAACGGCAAGCCGCTTGAGCTCACTTTGAGGGAGTTCGAGCTCTTGCGCTATCTTGCGGAGCACGAGGACAAGGTCTTTTCGCGCGAACAGTTGCTTGAGGACGTCTGGGGTTACGAATACTACGGCGATATACGTACCGTTGATGTCACTGTGCGGCGGCTCAGGGAGAAACTCGAAGACGATTCCAGCGATCCCAAGTACATCCTGACCAAGAGAGGTATAGGATATTACTTTAAGCGGCCATAGTCCCATCCTTCAATCGTAGGTGCAAGACGTGTCCGACAGTGAGATATCACATACGACAAGGCAGAAGGTATTTTTCATAGTGCTCACGCCGACGGCGGTCGGTGCGGGCGTTTTTCTCTTGCTCAACGCACTGACGCCGCTCGGGGCACTCGCTTCCGCGTTTGCCGGTCTTGCTTCGGGTGCGGTACTTGCGCTGTACTTTGCGTCCAACCTGTACGCTGTTATCGCGGATACGGAGAATGAGCTGAAAGGTCGTATAGACGAGAGTTTCTCCGGGACAATATATGAAAAAAACAAGCTCGAGACGATACTGCGATATATGACAGACGGTACCGTAGCTGTCGGCGCGGATGGCAGCATCATTCACGCGAATGAATCGGCGCGCAGGATCCTTCGTATGACAGACGATGATGTGAGGCGTAAGCGTTACGACGACATTATACTCAGATTTACTGATGATCTGACGCTCGACGCGATACTGCAAGACCTCGAGGCAGGCGAGACCGGCGGATCGTTCTCTTATGGCGGCGCGACGTACGATGTTAGCTTCGGGGTGTTCAAGGATTCTTATGGCGATGACGGTGGCCTTGTCATCATATTCCGCGATGTTACGGAGAGTCAGAAGCTGAGGGACATACAGGCGGACTTCGTCGCAAATGTCTCGCACGAGCTCAAGACGCCGCTTACATCCATCAAAGGGTACGCCGAAACACTGCTCGCGGGCGGGATAGACGATCCCGAGATGTCAAAGGATGCGCTCGGCATCATAAACAGCGAGGTCGATCGTATGAAAAGAATAGTGAACGATCTGCTTCAGCTCTCGCGTCTTGATGCTGGGCGTCAAACGTGGAATATGAAGGAGACGAACGTGATCGCGCTCGTTCGTATGGCTGCTAAGAAGCAGGGCGTGACGGCCGGGCGTAAGCGCCAACAGCTCAATCTGTTTGCGAAAGACAGATCTTTCATGCTCACGATCGATCGGGATCGCATAGAGCAGGTGGTCACGAATATTATCAGCAATGCCGTGAAGTACACGCGCGAGGGCGGGCGTATAGATGTAGAGGTGGTTCGGGATGAACACTGGCTATATATCATCGTGCTCGACAACGGCATCGGTATATCCGAACTCGAACTCTCGCGCATATTCGAGCGCTTCTATACGGGTAATAAAGCCCGTTCAGGCGATATGAGCGGTACGGGCCTCGGCCTTTCTATATCCAAGCAAATAGTAGAAGAACATGGCGGCAATATCGTCATCCAGAGCGAGCTCGGCTACGGTACGCGTGTCGTCATCAGCCTGCCTTTGGAAGCGCCGGCTATAAATAAGAATATATTACAGGAATAATACAATCATTCTCCATTTATTGTAAAGCAGTCATCGTAGTGATAGGATCATCTATGTTATGGAAGAAATCAAGACCTATACAAAGGCTTACGCCATAGACATTGAGGAGGCTCAGAAGGAGCGCCGAGAGAAGCGTGCGCAGGCGCTTAAATCTCGCAGGCGCAAGGTAAAAGCCGCTAAGATCGAGGCGGAGAAAGCGCGTCGTAGCTTCATCGCGGGGAGACGTTTCATCCTCCTGTGCGTGATGGCTGCGGTTGTTTTTTTTGTCGGTTCGTCGGCGTTTCGTATCATGGATTTGAAGGCGCAGGAAAATGTCGCCGCGGAGGAGCTCAAGGCCAAAGCGGAGCAGAAAGCGAGGCTGGAAAGCGAGCTGGCGATGATCGGGAACAAGGAATATATAGAGGACCAGGCCCGTGAGAGGCTCGGCATGGTGAAGCAGGGAGAGGTGGTCTACGTCTTTGAGGACGGGGATGCTAAGGGCGAACGGAACGCCGTGCAAGAGAAAGAATCTGACGCCGCCGGTGGCTAATCTGATATCAGGGACGAGGGCGCTCATGAAGCGCTACGATATAAGGCCGGTCAAGAGTCTGGGGCAGAATTTTCTCGTTGATACGAACATCGTAAATAATATATCGGCATTGCCGGAACTCGGACCGGATGATACCGTCTGCGAGATAGGGTCGGGCTTTGGCTCGCTGACCGCAGAACTCTCCGCTCGCGCAGGGCGGGTCATCGCGATAGAAAAAGACTCACGGATGATCCCCGCGCTCATGGAGGCGCTTACCGCATCCGGCGCCATAGACAATGTCGAGGTGGTCTGTGCCGACTTCCTGGACTATGACCTCGGCCTGTTGCCGGCCGGCTGCAAGCTGGTCGGTAATCTGCCGTATCGCGTCACGACTCCTATATTGATGAAGGCCGTCGATTCTCCCGATATCCCGCCCGTCATGGTCTTCATGATGCAGAGGGAAGTTGCAGAGCGCATATGTGCGTCGCCGGGAGGCAAGGACTACGGCGCGGTGTCTGTCGCTATCCAGTACAGATACAAAGCTGAGTACGCGATGGACGTATCCAGGGAGGTGTTCATGCCGCGGCCAAACGTAGACTCGGCTGTAGTCGTCCTGAAATCTGCGCCGGAGCGTTGCGGTACGCCTAAGGACGAAGCGTTATTCTTTGCTGTCATCAAGGCCGGGTTCGGTCAACGGCGCAAGATGCTACGCAACGCTTTGTCTTCGCTCGCTCCGAATGCAGGCGCGCTGGAGGCGGCTTTCACGCGCGCGGGAGTGAAGGGCACGGCTCGCGCCGAGACTCTTTCGGTCGATGACTTCATCGCGCTCTCGGATGCGCTCGCGGAAGTTCGGTCGGCTGGCAGGATCGTAGGACAGGCCATATAAACGTCGCGCCGGACGGCGTGGTGATATATAATGGATAAGATGAAAGACAAGACTGAGACTAATGCTTTCGCGCACATCCGCGCGTTTATGCGCAAGGCTGTGGAAGCTTCAAAGGGATGGCTGAAACGAAAAGGGCCGGACGAGCACGGCGCCTATTACCGCCGACTTGAGGCGATGTATTCGCACCCATTCTTTGGTAATCCACCGCTGTACAGTGGGTTGTTGGCGTTGATCATCATTTTTGTCATAGAGGGTTTCGGTTACGAGAATCCTCTTGGCGGTTTCATCTTTTTAGGTAATAATCCGTTCGCTTTCCTGTTGAATTTTCTCATCATATTGGCCACTCTGTCCATCGCTTGGATATGCAGGCGCAGATGGTTCGCCCAAGCGGTTCTCTCCGCGGTCTGGGTGATACTTGGTGTCGTCAATGGCGTCGTGCTTACCACGCGTATGACACCGTTCACGACGGCGGACTTAGGAGTTATGGATCTGGGGATAGAGATGTTCTCGGTCTATCTCAAGCCGTTCCAGGTCGTCCTCATCATCATAGCCGCTATCGTGGGCGCCATTATTTTTACGCTGATGTTTCTGAAAGCGCCCAAACGAAAACCGTGGGGCGGTCCAAAGCCGTTTTTGAAGGCTCTGCTGTCCGTCGTGATAGTATTTGTACTTCTTTTTTCCTGCTGGAATATAGGGACACGAACCGGGTTTGTCGCGGTCTACTTCACGAATCTGTGGGACGCGTACACGGAGTACGGCATGCCTTACGGTTTTCTCAGCACGTGGCTTAGGAAGGGCATCTCGCGGCCCGCGGATTATTCGCAGGCGGCGGTGGACTCCGTGTTCGGCAATGGTGAACTCGGGACGATGACGACGGACATTGAGCCGGGCAAGACGGCCGGAGATTTTCCGAACATCATCTTCCTCCAACTGGAGTCGTTCATAGATCCGACGGAGGTAAAGGGCTTGACTCTTTCCGGTGATCCTACGCCGTATTTTCGCGAACTGAAGGAGAAGTATTCGTCGGGTTATCTCAGGGTACCTGTCGTCGGCGGCGGCACGGCGAACACGGAGTTTGAGTCGATCACGGGCATGAGTTGCCGCGAGTTCGGGCCGGGCGAATATCCGTACAAGTCCGTCCTGAAGGACAAGGCGGTGGAGTCGATGGCGTTCGATTTGAGGGAGCTCGGGTACGCTGCCCACGCGATACACAACCACCGCGGTGCGTTCTATGACCGCAACAAGGTATTCCCGATGCTCGGGTTCGACGATTTCACTTCCATAGAATACATGAACTATGTGACGAAAACTCAGAGGGGATTCGCTACGGACGATGTGTTGACGGACGAGATACTCGGCGCGCTTGACGCGACGGAGGGGCACGACTACATCTACGCCATCTCCGTCGAGGGGCACGGGGAATACCCGAAAGAACCGCTGCTCAAGGACCCTCCCATCAGGGTGGAGGGAGCGCAATCCGTCGCACAACGCGCAGGATGGGAATTTTATCTTGACTTGGTAAATAATATGGACAAATTTCTGGAGGTACTGACGGGGGAACTTGCGGATTACGGTGAGGATGTCGTGCTTGTAATGTACGGTGACCACCTGCCGTCGCTTCAGATTACGGATGAAGATGTGAAGTCGGGCGATACCTTTGAGACGCAGTATGTCATCTGGTCGAATTTCGGGCT
The DNA here is from genome assembly GCA_031277015.1 of Eubacteriales Family XIII. Incertae Sedis bacterium. Taxonomy (GTDB): domain Bacteria; phylum Bacillota; class Clostridia; order Peptostreptococcales; family Anaerovoracaceae; genus JAIRPC01. The sequence continues at coordinate 37,545 of JAISLZ010000048.1, forward strand.
ATCGAAGGAAGACAAGGATCTCTCAGCCTATCAGATCGGGGCGGAGGTGCAACGGCGTGTAGGGCTACGTCAGGGGCTGATGACGGTATTCCATCAGGACAAGGCGGGGACACCGGGGTATTCCGACGAACTGCACCTGCTCCAATATGATATACTCTACGGCAACAACTATATTTATGGTGGCAAGAGCCCATACCGGCCAGCCGATATGAAGATGGGGTACAAGCCCATCAAGGTCAATGAGATCGTCAACGTCGCCGGCGAATACTATATCAGCGGCGAGGGGTTCACTCCTTTCAGCAAGGTTACTCTGGACGGTAAGGTCCTCGATACGGTCTACGTCGGTCCCACGGTGCTGAAGCTTGAGGAGGAAGTCGATCCTGCATCCGCGGAGGATATGAAGATCAGCCAGGTGGAGAAATACCGGGAAATACTATCGACGACAGAGTGAGGGGGGCGGCGCGGCGTTACGATGCTGCGTGATGTTGCTGTGTGGGAAATGTTGGAAAGATGATGCAGAAGGGCGGCGCGTGAGTGTGCGTGGTGGTGCTGTGTGGATGTGAATGGTGCGGGCGTGATTTGGGCGGTGTGCATGTGGATGATTTTGCGTGGGAAATATTAAAATAAAAATGATAGACTGTGAGCGCTGCTTGTAAATGAAGGTGTGGTGAAGATGCGTTTTGTAAAATACCATGGGTGCGGGAATGACTTCGTGATCATGGACGAGGCGGAACTGGCGCGCGCGGGAGTGGGCGGCGAACTCGCTAGCGACACGGGCACCGGCGGGAGCGAGGGTCTTGGCAGCGGCGGAACGGACGCGGGCGGAGGGCTGGCTGATTTCGCGCGGCGTATCTGCCACCGGCAGCTCGGCGTCGGAGCGGACGGGCTGCTAGTCTGCCGTCGTCAGCCGCTCACGATGGACATCATCAACAGCGACGGCAGCGTCGCGCCTATGTGCGGCAACGGCGTCAGGTGTTTTGCGAGGTACTGCGTCGAGGAAGGCGTCGTCAGCGCAGGGACGGACGAGTTCGACGTGCATACGCTAGCGGGCGCCGTACGAGCGCGCGTGTCGTTCAATGAAGCGCATATTCAAGGTACGCCCGGAGGTTTCACCGCCGAGATAGGCATGGGCAGGCCGGACTGGTCTGCGCGGGCTGTGGGGATAGCGGATGGCCTCGCTGACGAAAACGGGGAGTTCATAGGCCGCGAGGTGGATGTGACGGGTGCTAGCAAGGTCAAACTCAGCAGCTTTTTTATGGGAACCTATCATACGGTAGTCTGGCTCGACGAGAACGAGTGGATACTCGGCGAATCCGGCGAAAGGCGCGAATCCGATACAAATAGTGAATCCGGCGGAAGGCACGAATCCGATGCAAATAGCGAATCCGGTGAAAGGCGCGAATCCGCAAGCGGCGAGGTTCCGCGGCGGGACGTGGACGATCCGGGGTACCGCAGCGTGCACGATCTGTATACGAGCGAGGCCGTGGACCGCATCGGACGCGCCCTAGAGTCGCACCCCGTCTTCACGCAGCGCACGAACGTAGACTTCGCGCGAGTGACCGGGAGGAATGCGGCGGAGATGATCACCTGGGAGCGCGGCGCGGGGCTCACGGCGGCCTGCGGCACAGGCGCGTGCGCTGTCGCGTCGCTCGGCATCCGCGAAGGGCGGTTTGACGGGAGCGGCGAAGTGCGGATAGCCCTGCCCTACGGCGAGCTTTTCATCCGCCGGAACTCAGACGGCGATGTCCTGATGCGCGGCCCCGCCGAGCGCGTATTCAGCGGGGAGTACGAAATCTGCCAGGGTTGAACGGTGCGGCTGACTGCGGATGATAGGATGGATTCATCGCAAGGAGGATATATCGTATGCTGGATTTCAAGAAAGACTTAAAAGAACAGTATCAGCCAAAGACCACCCCGTCTATAATCGAGGTGCCGGAAATAACCGTCATTGCGGTGGATGGCGCGGGTGACCCAAACACGAGCGCGTCCTACAAGGAGGCTATCGAGATATTGTATGCGTTATCCTACGCAATCAAGATGGGCAACAAGGCTGTTTTGGAGTATGTTGTCGCTCCGTTGGAAGGATTTTGGGAGGTTGCCGATGACTTCAAAGGAGGCGGCGCGGTCATAAATGACAAGAACAAATTCGTTTGGACATCGTTCATTCGTCAGCCGGATTTCGTGAATAAGGACGTGTTTGCGGCGGCATTGGCGACGGTTGCAAAAAAGAAGCCGGGGCTTGATGTTTCGAGAGCAAGGCTTGAAACCATTCGTGAAGGATTGTGTGCTCAAGCCATGCATATTGGCTCGTATGACAATGAACCCGGCACCATCGCCACGATTGACAGATTTGCTGTCGATAACGGGTACGAAATCGACATGGCCGATGGACGGCGACACCATGAAATATATCTTTCCGACCCGCGCAAAGTTGCGCCGGAAAAACTGAAAACAGTCATCCGACATCCCATCAAACGCACCTGACTCACTCCCTTGCGTTTTTGGCAAGGGCGCACTTATGCGTGTTGGCACACGTGTGCGCCCTGCCGGGGGCGTTCTGAACCTGTCGGTTCAGAATCAGGGAACGTAATTTTGGCTCGACTACCGGGGCTAAGGATTGCCAACACTCTTTGCCGACTGTTTTTTGCGCAATAAAAACGCGATGAAGGCAATCAGTAAAATGTTGACTATTAAGACCACAACGCTCCCCTCCAACTTGTAAATGCCGCCGGACATCATTGAGTTGCCCGTAAAGATAGCATCCATAACATGGGGGTAATCGTCCGCAAGCGAAACAGCGCCCATAACAAT
>JAISLZ010000093.1 GCA_031277015.1 Eubacteriales Family XIII. Incertae Sedis bacterium
GAGAGGATAGCCGCAGGCGGCGCTCCCACTGACACGACGGACGCCGCCATCTCCATAGGCGGTTTTGAGATACCTTCGACTGCGGACACGTATTCGGAGGCCGCAGGTGTTGGCGACACTATAGCCGGGGAAAGCGGCCGTATAGACATCTCCGGCAAGCGCAGCTACACGGTGCTGAAAAGCACAAATCCGCCACACCCCCCGTTCTCAATTCTCCTGGGTAACGGAGCCAGTACATTTGGGAGCAAAGGTGAAGCCTATGAAGCGTATGAAACCGGCGCTGCCGGCGGCAGATTGGATGGCGGCTATACTATAAATATTCCCGGCCGTTATCTCCTTGAGGTATGGGGAGCCAAAGGCGCCGATAAAAACAATAAAAGCAAGGCAGACAGCGGCAAAGGTGGCTATTCTGTAGGTGAAATCTACCTGGGCAGCGGCCACGTGCTCTACCTTCACGCAGGCGGTTATCCTGCAAATAAGACCGGTGGCTATAACGGCGGCGGGTCGGTTAAGGATTACGGCGGAGCAGGAGGCGGCGCGAGCGACATCCGCGTTGATGGCGACACATTTTATCATCGCGTCATCGTCGCGGGAGGCGGCGGGGGCGGCGGCAATGAGACATGGCAGATTGGCGGATTCGGCGGAGGTACTGACGGTGGTGCGAGTAACGGACTAATGAACGGTAAAGGCGGCACGCAAACCACCGGTGGCGCGGCGGGTGTATATACTACAGGAAATTGGCCACACGATGCCCGTTTGGTGAAACCAGGGACTTTCGGTAAAGGAGGCTCGCATGATACGCCAAATATTAACGATACAAGCGACAACGGCGCCGCGGGCGGCGGCGGTTGGTACGGCGGCGGCGCGGGCTCTATTGATCAAGACGACGGTGCGGGCGGCGGTGGTTCGGGCTGGGTTAATACCGCTAATGCGCTCACTGTTTTCTCTGCGAGTACTGACTACGCCAGCTACGCACTCAAGGATGTGCAGTACCATCTCACAAATGCCAAAACGGTCAACGGCTCGGTGACTAACGGTATGCCCAACCCGCTTGATCAGAACTTCGACCCCGCCAAGCCCACGGCCCACGGCCTGACCATGACTGGCAACTCCCGCGGCGGTTTCGTGCGTATTACTTACCTTGGGCCAAAATAGATATTTGGCGCCAACGCTTCGTCAATCTTTCTCTACTACCAAGAGTTTTCTTTTCGTCTGCTATAATAATTTGCAGGAACATTTGCGGCGTTTGATGATATTTATTTGCTGCATGGAGGTAGGCTTCCTTGATGGATACGGTATACGACATCATAGTTGTGGGGGCGGGGCACGCCGGCTGCGAGGCGGGGCTCGCCGCGGCCCGGCTCGGCAAGCGTGTGCTCATGCTCACGATCGAGATTGAGTCGGTCGCGATGATGCCGTGCAACCCGGCTATCGGTGGGACGGGCAAGGGCCAGCTCGTGAAGGAGATCGACGCGCTCGGTGGCGAGATGGGGCTGCTCATCGACAAGACTTCTATACAGAGCCGCATGCTGAACCGTTCCAAGGGCCCGGCCGTGTGGTCGCCGCGCGCCCAGGCCGACAGGCAGCTCTACCACGAGGAGATGCTGCACACGATAGAGGCGCAGCCGGGGCTGACGCTGGAGGAAGGGGAGGTTGTCGACCTGCTCATCGAACACAGCGGGTGCGTGGTGGGCGTCGCGCTCGCCTCCGGCGAGCGCCGCTGCGCCCGTGCCGTCATCCTCGCGACCGGCACCTACCTCGGAGGCCTCCTGCACATCTCGGACAAGGCATGGCGCAGCGGCCCGTCTGGCCTGAAGCCATCCTACGCCCTCGCGGAGAGCTTGCGCCGCAGGGGCTTCCCGCTCAGGCGCTTTAAGACGGGCACGCCCGCCCGCGCCCGCGCCTCCACTTTGGACTACTCTGCGATGTCCGAGCAGCGTGGCGACATCGACCCCGAACCCTTCTCCTACCTGAACTACGGTCAGGACATCGGCGCCGGCGAAGTTTCATGCTGGCTCACGTGGACGAACCCTGCCTCGCACAGGATCGTCGCCGCAAACATCGAGAAGACCGCCCCCTACGGCGGCCACACCACGGGCACAGGTCCGCGTTACTGCCTGTCCATCGAGGACAAAGTCAGCCGCTTCCCCGAACGCGGACGCCACCAGCTATTTCTTGAGCCCGAAGGGCTCGCCACCGAGGACGTATACATCCAAGGCATGAGCACGAGTCTCCCGCCGGAGATACAACGCGCATTCTACCGCTCCATCCCCGGCCTGGAGCGCGCCGAATTCACGAAGTGGGCCTACTCCATCGAATACGACTGCATCGACCCCCTTTCTCTCTCGCCCGATCTATCCTACCGCGCCGTGCCCGGCCTCTACTCCGCCGGCCAGTTCAACGGCACATCCGGCTACGAGGAAGCCGCCGCCCAAGGCCTCATCGCCGGCATATGCGCCGCCCGCGCCATAGACGGCAAGCCCCCCTGGACCCCGCGCCGCGACGAAGCCTACATCGGTGTCCTCATCGACGACCTCGTGACGAAAGGCACGGACGAACCCTACCGTATCATGACATCCCGCGCCGAGTTTCGCCTCATCCTGCGCCAGGACAACGCCGATCTGCGCCTGACGGGGCACGGCTACAGGCTCGGCCTCGCAACGCGTGAGCGTCATGAAAAATATCTTGAATATAGTAAAGAAGTTCAGCAAGAGCTGGCGCGCCTTCGCACCACCTACGTCAGCACCACTGTTTTGAACGAGTTTCTCACCGCATCGGGAACACAGGGGACTCGGAAACTTGTGGCCCCCGCCTCCGATCCCCCTATGTCCCAACCGCGTCCGGCAAAACCCGTTCCCGGGCGCGCCACCCTCGCCGATATACTGAAACGTCCCGAAATTACCTACGACGCCCTTTCCTCCATCGATTCCGGCAAGCCCATGGACCTGAGCACGCGCGTCCGCCGCCAGGCCGAGATACAGATCAAATACGAAGGCTATATAGCCAAACAGAACGAACGCGTAGAACGCTTCAAGAAACTCGAGGAAAAATTCATCCCAGACGGCATCGACTACTTGGGCATGAAGGGCCTGCGCATCGAAGCCGCCGAAAAACTCGACAGGCAGCGCCCCACATCCGTCGGCATGGCCTCGCGCATCTCCGGCGTTTCTCCAGCCGACATAGGCGTCCTGCTCATCCACTTACAGAGGTGAAACTATGCGAACGCTCCCGTCCGAACACCTGGATAAAAGAATCAAATCGGTATGGCGGGTCAACAGCCTGATAGGCACGTTTATTCTGGCGCTCATCGTCACCGTAGTGATCTTCCTGCTCGTCCGCCTTGCGGGCTTGCACCTGAACTGGCTGCCCGCGCCGATCATCGTCTTCCTCGTCTGGCGCATTTTATCTTTTGCCGTTTTCCCGCGCATCCGATACGCGCGGTGGCGGTACGAACTTCTGCAAGAGGAGATCGACATTATGAAGGGGCTGCTATTCGTTACGAGGACGATCATCCCCATGATACGGGTGCAGTATACAGATACATCCCAGGGACCGGTCCTGCGCGCGTTTGGGCTTTCCTCCGTCACGATTTACACGGCGGGGGGTTCGGAGGATATCCCCGGGCTGACGCCGGAAGATGCGGACGCGCTTCGTGACAGGATCATCGCGCTCGCAAAGGCCGCGAAGGAAGATATCTGACATGGAACCTATCAGCGGCAGGCACAGGGTACATTGGTCATACCTCCTCACTGGAGCGGTCAAAAACATCTATCGGTGGATTTTATTCATCATCGCCATCTTCGTCTGGGTTGTGGGCAGGATACCCCAGTTCGAGGAATATGGCGGCTATTCCTTTGAAAATCCGCTGCTTGTCGCGAGCATTGCCGCAGTGGTCGTCCTCGTCCTCGCCATCAGCGCGTTGCAGTATTTCCACATTAGCTGGGAGGTCACGGACACGGAAGTCAGGCTGCGCAAAGGCGTGATTACAAAAGCCGACATCCGCGTCCCGTTCGACCGCATCCACTCCGTCAGCATCAAGGCAAATCCCATCGAACGGATATTTGGCGTCGTGAACCTCACCTTTGATACGGCAGGAGGCCTGGTGGGCGGCGATCTGGTCATTCCCTCCCTGAAAAAATCGTTTGCCGACCGGCTGAGGCATCAGATAAGTTTGCACAAAGGGGGGAATAAAAACGAAGTGGCGGAGGAGCGGGCCCTTCAGGATGCCGTGCGACAGGAGTCAGTTTTTTCACACTGCCGGATACGTCCCATGGAGCTGATATTTCACGGGCTTTCGAACGGCAGCGCGATACTCTACATATTTGTGGGCCTCTCCTTCGTCTCGCGGCTCACGGATATCCCTTTCATCAACGAGATTGTTTCGGGCGTCGTCGAGACCACCTTTCAGCGTCTGAACTCTGCCGATGCGTTTATCATAGCGTTGGCCGTGATCACGGTACTTGCAATCGCCTGGCTTCTTTCCGTAGTGGCGAGCATCCTCAAATATTTTGGTTTCGTCGTCCTACGGCGCGGAGACCGTATTGAGGTCGAGAGGGGCCTGCTGACGCACCGGGTGGCGGGATGTTCTGTGAACCGGATTCAGGAGGTACATATCGAGCGGCCGTTGTTCAGGCGACTCATAGGCTATGCGGCCATCCGCGTCAAGATGCCCCAGCTCATTATAGGCGGCGAGGACTCGCAGGACGCGCTCGGCCTTCTCGTGCAGCCCTTCATCAAGTACAAGGAGATAGACGGATTCCTCCGGGAAATACTGCCTGAATTTGCGGACGCGCCCGAGGCCAAAGACGGGCTGCCTGCCGCCTCTTTGCGCCTGACATATCTCAGGTATCTCTCCCGCTCCGTCATCTTTATCGTGGCGGCGTTCATCGCCGCGTGGTTTGCGCTCGCCGATGCCGAGCCGGATTTCCCCCGGACTGAGTGTCTGAGCATCGTCTCGGCGCTCTTGCTTGCCGTTATCTGCATCACCGCTTACCGGAGCTGGAAGGGTCGGGGCATGGCGACGAACGATGATTTTCTCGTGCTGAGGCGTGGCGCGTACACCTTCACGACTGTGATCATCCCTCGCAAAAAGATTCAGATCGCGCGTATGAGCCGGGGCCCTCTGCAAATGAGATGCGGCGTGGCCGACGTCGATGCCACGACGGCCGCGACGACCGATGAAGGGATCATAGACGTGAGCGAAGATCAGGCCCAGTCCTATCTAGACTGGATTCGCCCGCGGGGGTTGCGCTAAGGTTTCCGTTTTACGAACACCTGATGGAGCAATCTGTCGGGTGTTTTTTCGTTATTATTCTCTTGAGTGCTATGGCATAATATATGTATGGAAATGACGCGTGAAAAAAAATTGGCCGCCTCCCTGTCCGCCCTCGGTGTGACGGTAGCGGATGAAAAAGCGCAGCTCATGCTCGAATACATGAGGCTCACTTTGGAGCGCAATGAAGTGATCAACCTCACGGCGATTACCGATGAAGATGCATTCATCGAAAAACATCTGATGGATTCCCTCGCGATATATGGTCTGCCTGGGCTCGCGCGGGCCTATAGCGTGGTAGACGTCGGCGCGGGCGCGGGGTTTCCCGGAACGCCGCTCGCCATCGCCTGTCCGGACAAGGAATTTCTGCTGATAGATTCTCTCAGAAAGCGCACGGATTTCATCGCCGAGGCTTGCGCGATGCTCGGCATAGGGAACGTCAGAGCTCTCCACGCCCGCGCCGAGGACGCCGCCCGCACCGAACTACGCGAGAGCTTCGACCTCGCTATGAGTCGCGCTGTCGGGCATCTCTCCGTGCTCTGCGAATATACCCTGCCATTCGTCCGTGTGGGCGGCGCGCTGTACGCTTACAAATCGGAAAGCCAGACGAACGAGATAGGCGAAAGTCTTAAAGCCCGCCTCCTGCTCGGCGCCTCTCGCGACACCGAAATCATCCACGTCCGGACGGTGCAGGGGTACATGGGGCGAGTTCCTGGTTCCTCTACGTCGCCATCCACCGCCTCAACCCGCCATATCATCATCGCGATAAGGAAGGAACGTCCCACGCCGGACACCTACCCGCGCCGTCCCGGCGCCGCCTCGAAGTCTCCTCTATGATCGGTTAGGCGTCGTCCTGTCCGTGCCCGCTGTGTACGCTTAGTACAACTTTCTGAACTTAGGAGTTTCGTTAGGAAATTTCTCTAATATGGCCCAACCTCCGGGATTGAGCAAATCAGAAGTTCCTGTCTCAGCATTTTCCCATGCTTGTAAATAATCAGATGTCACGGGATCCGAAACATCGGCCGCCAGATAAATGACATATAAGGTTGATGGTATAGAATAACTTTGTATCGTGTAAGCATATCCCTTGATAGAGCCATCCAAACCGCAATACGCGTCCGGATATGCGTATTGACCAGAACTAGTATTAGCGTACGATCCGAAGAAACTGCTGGTATCTCCGGTCAGCTTTTCATATTCCTCGACACCCTTCTGCGTAAATCTATAGAACTGGTATCCCTTGCCCTTGAAATCTCTCACCTCAAACCAGGGGTAGTCTCCGGCCCAAATCCCGGCGTATGTCGTAATACCGCCATCATCCACCCTTTGCTCCGTTATCATGGTCTGTACGGCGGTCATCTGTGTCTTTGCCTGCATGACGAAGTTTTTCATACGGGCTTTGTCGATATACCCCGTCAGCGCGGGGATGGCGATAGCAGCGAGTATCGCGAGTATGACGAGGACTACGATGACCTCGACGAGAGTGAATCCTGTGCGCCCTCCCCTACTCGCCGTTTGTTTCTTTAGTATCATGTTCATTTGATGCTCCCTTCTTGCTAACTATTGATATTTATATTGCGAGGTATCTGTGCCGATACCAATCGATAACTTTGTTTGCAACGGGCGCGAGCAGGGTTCTCGAGGGAAGCCCGGCACGCACACGCATCCGTAATGCTACAAGATATGTTTGCGCACGCAAAAACGCGAAGCAGCCAGTCCGCTCCGCGTAGAAATCAATATCGGTTATAAAGGATGAATCAGCCGATTCGGCAGAATCTAACTTTTCGTGCCCCCCCCCGGAAATATCTGGAAGTTAAATGTACTTCGAGAGGGGCGCTATTTGATGTTGTGGGTTCAGTCACATTCATTTTTATCCATTCGCTCGCCCATACCACGCACCCATCATCTCCAGTGCGTGAGGTTTATGCTACAAATGATACCTCAACCCGCAGCAAGTTGTCAAATTCACAGCGGGTTTTTTGCAAATATATCCAACTTGTGGGCGCCTATGCCGTCACTCTACGAGCGTATATATCTCGTCCAGGGTCTTCCGGCCGGGGCTTTTGAGTTCGCCCTCCGGGACTCCCAGCGCGATGAGCGCGCCCATGTAGTAGCCTTCCTCCGCAAATCCGGCCTGCGTGCGCACCAGCTCCTCAATGGCCGCCGCCGCGTAGTTCGCGCTCGTGAGCCAGCAGCAGCCGTAACCCATATCTACAGCTCGCAGATATAGGTTCTCGATGGCTGCGCCGAGGCTCTGCATGCCCGGATTTCTGTGCCCCAGAAGGTCGTCCAGCAGGCTTCTGTCAGCGCCGACGAGTTCGTATTCCCGATATCCCGACGGGATGTAGGTCTGCGTCATGACGACGGTGAGCACCGGGGCGTCCGCAAAGAACAGAGTGAAATGCTTCGCGAATTTCCTGAACCGATCGGCCTTCTCCTTGTCCACGGGGTCCATCCGCCGAGCGATTTCCTCATTTTTGTTTGCGACGGCCTCCGCTATCTTGCCTATCAGGCCCTTGTTCTTGATGACGACGAAATGCCAGTTTTGCATGTTCTTGCCGGAAGGCGCTACTCTGGCCGCGTCGAGCATCTTCCGGATATCCTCGTTCGGGAGATCGTCCGTTTTGAACTTTCGCACGCTCTGCCGCTTGTAGATCACATCTTTCAGTTCCATGGCAACCTTTCCACCCATCCCTCGCGCTGGGGTCACTTCACTTGCATCTTTGTTGAACAGTCAACTAAACGTAGTGTACCACAATACCCGCCCGGAAGAAAATCCCTTCCGCCGATGTCGCCCGCAATGTTATAATGATTTTTGTGAATTGAACATGAATGGATCAGCGCCTACCGAGTAGCCGGATTTATCGTTATATCCGTCCTTCCGCAGTTACCGTCCTTGACATTTGGTAATAAAAGATGAAAAAAATTGATTTCAGCAAAACATACCTCGGCATTGAGCTAGGCTCGACAAGGATCAAGTCCGTGCTGATTGACGGGGGCTTTGCGGCGCTCGCGTCGGGCTCGTACGAATGGGAAAACCGTTTTGAGGATGGGGTGTGGACGTACGGTCTGGATGATGTGGAAGAAGGTATCAGGGCGAGTTTTGCCGCTCTCGCGAAGGATGTGCTTAGGAGTTACGGGGAGAAGCTACGGAGTGTAGGGGGCGTCGGTATCAGTGCGATGATGCACGGGTATCTCGTTTTCGATGCGGACGGTAGCCTGCTCGCGCCGTTCCGCACTTGGCGCAACACGACTACCGGACGGGCGGCAGCCGAGCTGACCGAACTGTTCGGGTTCAACGTCCCTTTGCGCTGGAGCGTGGCTCATCTGTATCAGGCGATCCTTGACGATGAGCCGCATGTGCCTGAGATTGCCCGCGTGACGACGCTATCGAGCTACGTGCATAGGAAGTTGACGGGCAGGGATGCTGTGGGGGTGGGTGACGCGTCCGGAATGTTCCCGGTAGACAGTACAGCCGGTACCTATGACGATATCATGATGGCTAAGTTTGACGGTCTCATCGCGGATAAAGGATATTCGTGGCGACTGCGCGATATACTGCCTGAGGTGTTACAGGCAGGCGCGGGCGCGGGCGCGCTGACGCCCGAAGGTGCCATATGGCTCGACCCGTCCGGCACGCTTCTACCCGGCGCGCCCGCGTGCCCGCCCGAGGGAGACGCGGGAACGGGCATGGTCGCGACCGGGGCTGTAGCCGGGCGTACGGGCAACATCTCGGCGGGCACGTCCGTATTCGCTATGGTCGTACTCGAAAAGCCGCTGTCAAGATACTATACCGAGATCGACATGGTCACGACCCCCGCGGGGCGGCCCGTCGCCATGGTGCACTGCAACAACTGTACATCCGATATCGACGCATGGGTGCGGCTGTTCGGCGAAGCGGCCGCCTTGCTCGGGGCGAATACAGACAGGCCCGCGCTCTACGACGCTTTGTACAGGCAGGCCCTTGCCGGTGACAGTGACTGCGGCGGACTGCTCTCGTACAACTACCTTTCCGGCGAGCCCATCACCGGATTTGACGAGGGCCTGCCCCTGCTGCTACGTGTCCGTGATGCGCGTTTCACGTTCGCCAACCTGTCGCGCTCCCTGCTATTCTCGGCCATGGCTACGCTGAGGATAGGCATGGATATATTGACGGACAACGAGGATGTCCTCATCGACAGGCTGCTCGGGCATGGCGGTTTATTCAAGGTCAAAGGCGTAGCGCAGAGCCTCATGTCGTCGGCTCTCGGCATCCCCGTGTCCGTCATGGAAACGGCGGGTGAAGGCGGCGCGTGGGGTATCGCCGTACTCGCGGCATACAGCGCGCAGAGGGCATCCGGCGTGGCCACGGCCCCCGGATCGCCGTCTCCATCCCCGCAAACCGACGCCTCCACGGGAGCCGCCACAGTCGAAAGCCTCGAAGAATATCTCGAAAACCGGGTATTCGCTGGCATGGAGCGCACAGAAGCTGAGCCGGACAGCCGCGACGCCGAGGGCTTCGCGGCATATCTAGAACGATATAAGGCCGGACTCGCTGTCGAACGCGCAGCCGTAGGTAATATTTAATGAAAGAGGCAACAATGCTGGAACATCTGAAGCATGACGTCTGCGCGGCCAACCTGCAGCTCCCCGCTCTCGGGCTCGTTACCTTCACGTGGGGCAACGTGAGCGGCATAGACAGGGAAAGCGGCCTCGTAGCAATCAAACCGAGCGGCGTCGAATACGACGGGCTTACCCCGGGCATACTGCCAGTGCTCAGGCTCGAGGACGGCGAGCAGGTCAGTGGGGATCTGAAGCCGTCCTCCGACGCGCTTACCCACCTCGAGCTTTACCGCTCCTTTCCGGACATCGGCGGCGTCGCGCATACCCATAGCCGCTGGGCGACGATATTCGCGCAGGCCCACGCAGCCATACCGCCGCTCGGTACGACCCATGCGGACTATTTCTACGGCGAAGTGCCATGCACCCGCCCGCTGACGGATGCCGAGATATCCGGGGACTACGAGGTCGAGACCGGCAAGGTGATAGCGGAAACATTCGATGAGATAGACCCTGAGTCCACGCCTGCCACCCTCGTCGCGGGCCACGGCCCTTTCACGTGGGGGAAGGACGCGGCCCAGGCCGTCATGAGCGCTGCCATTCTTGAGGAAGTCGCATTCATGGCTTGGCACACGCTCGTCATCGGAGCCGGGTTCGCCCCCACGCCATCCCATCCCGGCGAACCTTCTGCGTCCTCTGCCTTCCAGCATATGCAACAATCCCTCCTCGATAAACACTATCTCCGCAAACACGGCAAAGACGCCTACTACGGGCAGGGCTGATTCGCCGCCTTCTCCTTAAAGGAACCGATTTGTGTTAATATCTATTCATGTATATCCGCACTTTAGCCATGCAGAACTTCCGCAGTTACGAGGAGCGCTCCGTTGATTTCGGTCCGGGCGTCAACATCCTTACGGGAAGGAATGGCGCGGGTAAGACGAACATGCTGGAGGCCGTCCACATTCTGTCGATGGGGCGGTCTTTTCGTACGCTGAACGACGCCGAAGCGATCACCTTTGGAAAGGATTTTTATCGTGTCAAGGGCCTCTTTGAGAAGTGGGGCGAGGATCTTACCGTCGAGGTCAAAATGGGTGGCCGCGACAAAAATTACTTCGTTGACGGGATTGGAGTGCGGAAAGGCGCTGATTTGCTGGATCATGCGCTGACCGTCATCTTCTCACCGGACGACCTTCGCATAGTGAAGGACGAGCCGGAAAAAAGGCGGCGCTTCATGGATCACGAGCTGTTCCAGCTCAAGCCACTGTATTATCTTGACGTCATAAGGTACAGGAGGATCGTGAGGAACCGCAACCTTCTGCTGAAGGAACAGACGTTGAACGAGCCTTTACTCGACGTATACGACGGCTACCTTGCGGAGACAGGGGCGCGAATCATGGCTGAGCGTGCGCGCTTCGCGCAGCGGCTCGCCACCATCAGCGCGGGCATTCAATCGCGCGTCACGGAGGATGCCAGGTCTTTGGGTGCAGGATTGGCTGAGGTGGTGGGCGGGCTCGAGGTGTCATACGAGCCCAGCATCGGTTTTGAGGATCCAGATGGTATTGAGGCGCGCATAGTGGGTGAGCTTGAAAGCCGCCGCGCGAAGGATCGGGAGGCGGGATCCACGACGGCCGGGCCGCACAGGGACGACCTCAAGATCGTCAGCGAAGGTGTCGACCTCCGCAAGTTCGGCTCGCAAGGACAACAGCGCACGGCGGCCCTCGCCCTCAAACTCGCCGAGGTGGATATCATCAAGGAGGAAACCGGGGAGATGCCCATCCTCCTGCTTGACGATGTGCTCTCGGAGCTGGACGAGGGCAGACAAAGGCGTCTGCCAAACTCTTTTGAGGACTGCCAGATCATCATCACTACGGCCGATCCGCCCGGCGCGCTTACAGACGCCTTTCCGGACGCTCTCCACATAGAAGTAGCGCCATCTTTATCCTAGTTGAATGAAGTCACATTAACTGATATAAAATGAAGCGTGTTGTATCGCTTTATCCAGAACGACATCTCGTTTCTCCTGGGCGGCAAGCTCGTGGTCCTCATCGAGCATCGCGTCGAAGCTCGCACGGTGTAAAGTATTTCTGGGATAATTGAATCAGGGAGAATGTGGTAAGGGAGGAGCCATTGTATGGCTCCATCTCCCCGCCGTTCCTTGATATAACGCAGGGCATTTCCGTGACC
>JAISLZ010000094.1 GCA_031277015.1 Eubacteriales Family XIII. Incertae Sedis bacterium
CGGCTCGCTCGATATGCTGTCATCATAGTCAAGCGATGTATGCGTCACGTCGTCGTCTATGCCGACCGTGAAATGGTCCTTGGGCTCGTCCTTCTTCATATTGGAGTACACTGCGGCTACCATGCCCGGCGTCGTGTCCTTCGAGCCGAGACCGTAACGCCCCGCGTAGGCGCGCGGCGCGCCCTCCACATCCGCGAGCGTCGCCTTGATGTCGAGATAGAGCGGGTCGCCGGGCGCGCCAGGCTCCTTCGTGCGATCGAGAACCGTGATCCTCTTCACTGTATCTGGCAGCGCGTCCAGGAAGAACGAACCGACGAACGGGCGGTAGAGCCTGCACTTGACGAGACCGATCTTCTCGCCGGGCAAGGCGTTCTCTATCGTCTCCTCTATCGTTTCGCAGACCGAACCCATAGCGACTATGACATGCTCGGCGTCCGGCGCGCCAACGTAGTCGAATGGCCTGTACGCGCGGCCCGTCGCCTCGCTGACCTTGTCCAGATACTTCGTGACGATGGCCGGCAGCCTGTCGTAGAACGGCTGCGCCGCCTCACGGGCCTGGAAGAATATATCGGGGTTCTGGGCGGTGCCGCGCACGACCGGGTGCTCGGGGTTCAGCGCCCTGTCCCTGAACGCGCGCACGGCGTCATGGTCTAGCATATCTGACAGGTCATCGTAGTCCCACGCCTCGATCTTCTGGACTTCATGCGAGGTCCGAAAGCCGTCGAAGAAGTGAAGGAAAGGCACCCTCGACTCTATGGACGCGAGATGGGCGACGGCGCCGAGGTCCATGACCTCCTGCACGGACGCGGACGCGAGCAGGGCGAAGCCCGTCTGCCTCGCGGACATGACGTCGGAGTGGTCACCGAAGATGCAGAGCGCGTGCGCCGCGAGCGTCCTCGCGCTGACGTGGAATACGCCAGGCAGCAGCTCCCCCGCAATCTTGTACATATTTGGTATCATGAGGAGCAGGCCCTGCGACGCGGTGTAGGTCGTAGTGAGGGCGCCCGCAGCTAGCGATCCATGCACTGCCCCCGCGGCCCCTGCCTCGGACTGCATCTCCGCGACGCGCACCTCCTGGCCGAAGATATTCTTTCTGCCGTGCGCGGCCCAGTCGTCCACCACCTCCGCCATCGTGGACGAAGGCGTGATCGGATAGATCGCTGCCACATCCGTGAAAGCGTACGATACATACGCCGCCGCCGTGTTGCCGTCCATTGTTTTTACGATTTTTTCACCCATTGCGTTTTCCTTTCTCTGCATAGTAAAGGGACTTCCAAAAAACGGGGTCCCCATCATAACATCATTGCCTCACCTGTGCTAATTTTTTATATAAAAACTATATATTAGTTTTATTACCGTAATCATTGAGACCTGCTTTCGAGTTTTCGCAGTATCTCGTCCGGGATCCTGTACAGCGGCAACTGAACCATGACGGCTCCCGTCAGATAGGCGGCCATAGGCATGCCGTATACGACGGAGCTCCTCTCGTCCTGCCCTATAGTGTACCCGCCGGCATCAGCGATCTTCTTCAGTCCAGCAGCGCCGTCAGCGCCCATGCCGGTCAGTATCACGCCTATGGCCCTGTGCCCCGCGGCCTTGGCCACCGAATCGAACAGCACATCGACCGACGGCCGGTGACCGCTCACCTTGGCGCCCTCCTCTACTCTGATGGTGTAGCCGCGTTCCGAATCCAATACACGCATATGCCTCCCTGCAGGCGCAATGAGAGCCATACCAGGTCTCACCTCATCGCCCTCCTCCGCCTCCTTCACGCGAAGCGCGGTGGATGAGTTCAGCCTTTTGGCAAACAGCTTTGTGAAGCCTTCGGGCATGTGCTGGACTATCACGAAGCCCGGCATATTGGACCTATACTTCGTCAAAACACTGAATATGGCTTCCGTCCCCCCTGTGGAAGCGCCTATAGCCACAAGGTCTAAAGGATCGGCAGGGACGCCGAGCTCCATTGCATGTAGCTTGATGTCTTTGGGCGCGTCCTTCCTAAATGCGAACTTAGCGGTCGAGGCGACGCGTATCTTCGCCGCTACCTCTCCGACAAAGGCATCCATATTACCGGACATTTCATCCGGCTTCGCCAGAAAATCCACAGCTCCGGCATCCATCGCCTCGAACACACTCTCCCTTAGAGATGATATGATGACAACGGGCAGAGGGTACTGGGGCATGAGATTGTGCAGGAATTTAATGCCGTCCATACAGGGCATCTCAATATCGAGTGTAACGACATCCGGCCTCAGAGCGACTATCTTGTCTTTGGCGTCGAACGGATCAGCAGCTACTCCCACCACCTTTATGTCAGGAAAACGCTTCATCCCCTTTGTCAGCATCTCCCTGAACAGCATCGAGTCGTCTACGGCAAGAACCCTGATCTCTGTCATCCGCGCAGGAGTCCTTTCTATCCTGCCTGATCGCCGGATTCGATCACGCGACCCGCCGCGTCAGCTTCGTCCGGGCGGAGGAAGCTGTCAAGGTCGAGCAGAAGTAACACTTGACCGTCTACATCTCCAACCCCCTCGATATACATCGACTCAAATCCCAGACGGCCAACGGGCGCGGCGGACACCATACCATCCGAAAGAGTGAGTACGTCGTCAACCCTATCCACGATGAGACCGACAACCATACCCTCCGTCTCCACCACTATAACGCACGTCCTCTCGTTGTATGGTATCTCCTCCTTGCCAAACTTCAATCTGACATCTATGATAGGTACGATTTTCCCTCGAAGATTGATAATGCCCTTGATAAAGTCGGGGGTATCCGGGACCTTCGTGATATTTTGTACCCCGATGATCTCCTTGACGAACCTGATCGCCACTCCGAATACATCCTCGTCCAGCGTAAAGGTCAGATATCTGCCGCGCTGACTATCTTCATTCTCAATATACAGTTCATCGATCATATCCGTTAAATCTCCTTCGTGCCCTTTCCGAGCGATTGAATCTTGACACCTCCGGTAGTGAGGTCAAAATACAGGGTTCGCCCGTAATCACGGCCGACATCCTCCGCAACGAGCTGTATACCAAGCCTGCTCAGCGCCGATTTGACGCTCGCTACATTGCGGCAACCTATGCTCGCAAGTCGACTGCCATCGGATATTTTGAACATGTCCGCACCACCCGCTATCTTCGCCTTCAGGCCGCCTCTGTCTGCACCACGAGAGATCATTTCGTCAACCATATCCTCGATGCCGGTATCGGCGAACTTCATCCGGCCCTGTTCAGCATAAGGTAGCATCTTACTGTCCGGCAACATAATATGGGCGAGGCCCCCTATCCTTGTCTTAACGTCATAAAGCGCGACGCCTACGCAGGAACCCAGAGCATATGTCACTATGGAATCCGGAGCTATGGCCACCTTTCGGTCCGAGATACCAACAACGTATTGTTCGCTCATATGTGGATCCCTAGTCTTGTCATGATCTCACTGAGAGTTTCAATGTCCGTGAACATGATGACATGGCTGTGGAACCGGTGCTCCTTCGTGCTGAAACTCTCCTCAATGAACATGACCTTGCTGTCCGCGGCGCCATATTCGATGATCGGCACGGCCAATATCGCCCCTACCATGTCCACCGCCACATGGGGTATGGACAGATTGATCTCCATACCTGTAAGCGTAGCGATGCTACCTAGATATGATGAGCCGAGGATATTGCCGAGCTCCTTGATGCCCGACAACTTCATCTCAGATAGGCCGGGGGTACCGTCATCCTCCTCCGCTGCGAGAATATCAGTGATACCCTTCGCGTCCTCTATTGAAAGAATAAATAAGACGACTCCGTTGGCCTCGCCGTAAAAGTTCACGAGCACTGCCACACACATTTCTTCGGAACCGCCTATAGACTTGACTACATCATTGAACTCATCTATTCTCACCTTTGGTATGCCGATGATGACATCCTCGTCAATCAACACGCCTAGCGAAGTCGCGGCGTTGCCCGCGCCAATATTGCCTATCTCTTTGAGCGCGTCGATATATACGTCGTTCAAATCCGTGAATGAGTTGATCACTTGCTCCCCCTTGGACGCCGCATCACCTTGATTGACGCTTTCGTGAGCGCGGTCGTGATGTCAGTTTCGTATTGCAACTTATATACCTCGATGAGCTGAGCATACTGCTTGCCCTGCTCCGTCGTAACGTACTTAGTCGGTATGGAGTTAAGCGCGAGCGCTAGGATATCCTCGCGATTTTCCTCGGTGCCTTCCACTCCGAGCTTTTTCATAACGGAAGGGAGCAATTCCTCGGCGACAATACGCACGAGGTTTACCGGCCTTTCATTGTTGAGATTATGGTCAAATATCATTTCGATCACCTGCTATCCACAAAGCCACATCCGCGTCAATTACCGATAATATTCTTGACTGTCTGCAAAAGCCGTTCGGGCTTGAAAGGTTTGACTATAAAATCAAGAGCCCCAAGTTTGATCGCCTCTATGACCAGACTCTCCTGCCCCATAGCCGAGCACATGACGATATTCGCGCCGGGATCCTTTTCCTTGATCTCCTGTAAAGCGGCGAGGCCATCCTTGACCGGCATGGTGATATCGAGGAGAACCAGATCAGGCGCCTCGGATGCATACTTCTCTATAGCTTCTTCCCCATTTCCCGCTTCCGCAAATTCGGTGAACCCCGCTTTTTTTAAATTCTCTTTCACCATCATGCGCATGAATGCGGCATCATCCACGATAAGAATCTTTGCCATCGAATAACCCTCTCCTTACTTGTGCACCACGACGAAGGTACCTATAGGCGCCCAGCGATACAGATACTTTGCGTCTTTTTCACGCATATTCACGCAACCGTGACTTCTCGGCGTCCTCTTTTCGTCTATCGGCTTATTGACTTCCGGATTCCAGTAGGAACCGTGAAACGCATAGCCTTCTTTGAAATATGTCGCCCACTTGACATTGGGAGTCACATAACCCCACTCCTGCTTCACAGGATCCCAATCACCCCTCATATCGTGCAACTTGATCTTCTTGTATACCCGGAAGGTGCCGCGGAGAGTCGGTGTTCCGGGCCTGCCCGACGATACGGCATATCTCTTGACGATGGTTTTTCCCTCGTGCAGATAAACTATCTGTTTGCTCAGATCCGCCTCTATCCATTTGGTTTTTTTGTCTATATCGTTGGAAATTTTCTTGAACCAACTCGCGACTTTCGTACTCTTGACCTTGGCGTCCGTATAGGAGCTGTAATACTTCTTGCCACCGATCTTCACATAAGCTCGCACTTTGACGTAATAGACGCTCTTGTAGTATGGCCTGTCGATAGAATAACTCCTCGTTTTGGCGGAAGTTATCGTCTTCATTATTTTGGCCTTAGTGAACTTAGCGTTGGCAGCACGCACGACCGTGTAGCCGGTGACCTTACCGGACGTCTTCTTCCACGACGCCTGTACCGAGTCCGTAGTCGTAGTTAGCTTGAACCCCTTAGGCGTCTGCACGATGATATTGAACCCCATCTTGATCTCACCCGTATAATTCGGAGCCTTGCTCTTGATGATCATCGTCGCTTTACCGGGCAGCTTGTTGTTCTTATAAGTGACGGTATAATCCCTGTCCTTTTTTAACTGTTTGTCGCCCAGCATCACCTTAGGCGAAGGCTTTTTCTTCTTACCGTCGTATGTAATATCCTTGATCGGCTCGACCTGCGCAGTAGAGATACTCGCCGGCGTAATCGCGCTCTCTGTCGGCGTGTCAGCATACGCGACAACCGCAACGCCCGGAGCGGGCGAAAGGATTTGTGGCGACAGAATGTACATACCCGTCCATGCCATCGCAAAGACAAGGACTGTAGTGAGAGCGATGCGAAACTGTCTTTTCATTGTAGTCATTATATTTATCCCCTACACATCTATAAACCTTACTTTATAAAATGATATAGGAAATCCTCTGTAAAAACAAGTGGATAGATGCATTAACGTGTAAAATGTATTATAATTCATTTGTCGCCCTTGGCGAATTGAACGAAATCCGTATGTTACGCGCGTAATAAGTAGATGAATAGAGAACTATGACTGACGAATTTAACAACGATTCCATGTTGGAACTATACCTGTTCGAGGCCACCACCTTGCTCGAAAACCTCGATAACATACTGCTTGAAGCGGAACAGACGCGCGCGCTCAGCGAAGGCGACATCAACGAGATATTCCGTGTTATGCACACCATTAAGGGATCTTCCGCGATGATGGCATTCGATACCATAGCGGAGGTTGCCCACCACACTGAGGATGTATTTTCTGTCGTACGCGAGAACGGCCTCAGTGATTCAAATTTCGACGGACTGTTCGATCTTGTGCTCAGGGCGTCAAACTTCCTGGAAACGGAGGTTCAAAAGATACAGGAGGGTACGGAACTTTCCGGTGGCGCGCCCGGACTGATAAAGGAGCTCAAGGATTATGAGGGACGTTTGCACGCGCTCTGCCCCTCTCCTGGACCAAAGCCTGACCTCGGACGTATGCTGGGCGAAGTTGCCGAAACGCATACGGAACCGGCGGATGCGGCGGAACCCACGCGAGGTGATACATCTGACATAGCGCCCGACGCGACGACCATAGAGGCTGTGAATGAGAATGTGCCACTACTCCAAGGCCCTGATCCCGCCGATATGCCTGTAGCCCCTGAAGGGGGCCGCATACTCGGCATTGAGCCTGAACCTATAGCCGCAAGAAGACAGGATGCGCCGATTCCAGAGCCGCAAGCCCACATGCCGTCCACTTCCGCACCTGGTGGAGAAAACACAGTCTATCTGCATGTTTACTTCAATGAAGGTGCGCGTATGGAGAATATCCGCGCGTTCATGCTCAAAAATAAACTGTCCGAACTTGGCAAGATCAACAGAACCATACCGGATGAACTCGAGGACAACGACCATGCTGCCGATTACATAATAGAAAATGGCTTTTATATCAGCTATACAAGCAACATGTTCCGCGAACAGATCGAAGCTCTGACTAAGGGTACGCTGTCCGTCGAGTCCGTTTCCTTCGTTAGAAAGATGCCCGACGAAGATGAGGCTTTGGGGTCGACTGGGCCGGAACCTGTGCCTGTGCAGTTTATACATAAGCCTGAACCAGTATGCGAACCGGACGGTCCACTATCCGAGTCTCCCGTCAACGCCCACGAGACGGACCCCTCAGTGGGGCCCGCGCTACAGAAGGCGGCGCACGAACCTGAACGCGGAATGACACCGGCCACCGAAGAAGAGCCCGACAGAGATGTTTCGTCCCCGATAGAGCCTGCGCCTGCGCCTGCGGTAGATATACCGGTCGCTGTTCCTACACCTCAGCAGGTTACTCGCACAACGCCAGAAGCGGTGTCTCACGCTCCGGCGAGACAGAATCTGATCAGTGTCGACATTACTAAGCTCGATTCCCTTCTGGATCTCGTAGGGGAAATAGTCATAAACGAATCCATGGTGACAGGCAATCCCGATCTTGTCGAGGTCGATCCCAGCAGGCTTGAACATTTCAACAAAGCGGCCAGACAGCTCGGGAAATTAACAGACGAACTGCAGGATTCCGTGATGTCCGTGCGTATGGTTCCAATACAGTCAACGTTCCAACGCATGCGCAGGGGCATCCGTGACATGAGCAAGCAGCTCGGCAAGAGCGTGGAACTTTCGGTAATTGGAGAGACGACCGAGGTGGATAAGACGATCCTCGATGCTATCGGCGACCCGATAATGCACCTCGTCCGCAATGCAGTGGATCACGCCATCGAAACTCCGGAGGAACGAACAGCGGCGGGCAAGAGCCCAACCGGACATATCACGCTCTCAGCACAGAATGTCGGAGGCGATGTCATCATATCCGTGAGCGACGACGGACGGGGACTCGACAGGGACAGGATACTCGCCAAGGCTGAAAGCCGGGGACTCCTGAAAAAATCCGTGCATGAATACACGGATCGAGAGATTCACAATCTACTCACTGCCCCCGGATTTTCGACAATGGATAAAATCACGGAATACTCTGGACGGGGTGTGGGACTTGACGTCGTCAAGGTCAATATAGAGCGCATCGGCGGTTCCGTCATCATCGAAAGCGTCAAGGGATTGGGTACAAACATACTGCTGAAGATACCTCTTACCCTGGCGATCATAGATTGTATGGAGATCAGGATCGGTGAAGAGATCTTCGCCATCCCCATCACGAACATCAAGGAATCTTTCAAGCCTTCGGCCGGCCAGTTCGTAGTGGACCCGCACGGCAACGAGATGATAATGATGCGCGGTGCGGTATACCCGATAGTCAGGCTATACAGAAAATTCGGCATAGACACCGCTGTCACAGATCTGGACGATGGTATCCTCATTCTGACGGATTCTACAGACCGGGAAGGATGCCTCTTTGCGGATGAACTCATAGGCAAATTTCAGGTGGTTGTCAAAAGTATACCTTTATATCTAAAGAACTTCCGAGTGAAGGGAACAGGCATTTCGGGTTGTACAATCATGGGCAACGGTGACGTCAGCTTGATACTCGATGTGCAGGAATTGCTCTCATGATAGCGTTGACGGATGCGGAATTTCATGAGATTGCCGGCTATATCAACCGCAATTACGGAGTAAATCTCACAAAGAAACGGTTTCTCATTGAGGGACGCCTTGGCTACTACATCGATTCCCTCGGTTTTGACAATTACCACGACTATTTTGAATACGCGAAGAACGACAGTAGGGGCAGAGAATTGGCCAATCTCATAAATCGCCTTACCACCCATCATACTTATTTCATGCGGGAGGAGAAGCATTTTGAATTTTACCGTTCCACCGTGTTGCCGTGGGTGGCCGATGACCTCGGGGAGACCGATCTTAGAGCATGGAGCGCTGGTTGCTCGTCGGGACAGGAGCCTTACACGCTATCCATCGTGACGTTGGATTACTTAAACGAACGCGGGTTCAACTGGGATTCCGCGATCCTGGCTACTGACATATCGGAAAACGCGCTCGCTTACGGAAGCAAGGGGATATACCCTTCGGAAGAAATATCTATCCTTCCCCCGGAGTGGATAGACACTTGGTTTGAAAATGTCGGCTCGGGTTCATTAAGAGTCAATGCGAAACTACGCGCTAACGTGGCTTTCAAGAGGGCAAATCTGCTCGATCCCTTCGACGTCAAGCGCCCGTTTCATATCATCATGTGCAGGAATGTTATGATCTATTTCGACAACGAAACGAGAGCGCATCTCGCCGCAAAGTTCTATGACGCGTTGACACCTGGAGGCTACCTGATCATCGGCCACTCCGAATCGCTGTCGGCGATCAAAAACGAGTTCAGCTACATCAAGCCTTCGATATATCGGAAGCCTCCGGCGTAATGCCGCCGGGATCCTTCTCGAGGTTTTTATGCGCGGTGGCCATCATGAGCTTGATGCGGTTCAGTTGGTTCACGTCGGAGGCGCCGGGGTCGTAGTCTATCGGCACGATGTTCGCGAGCGGGTCGTAGCCGCGCAGGGGCTTGATCATCCCCTTGCCGACGACATGGTTTGGCAGGCACGCGAATGGCTGCATACAGACGATGTTCGGCACGCCGCTGTCTATGAGTTCCACCATCTCGCCGGCGAGCAGCCAGCCTTCGCCGCATTGGTTGCCGAGGCTTGTCACCTTCTCGGCCTTCGACGCGAGCGCGCCTCTACGCAGCGGCTGGTGAAAGCGCTTGCTGCGCTCAAGCGCTACGCGCGCGGGCTTTCTCAGCCATTCGATGAAGCGTATCGCGAGGTTGTTCATGAGCATCTGTTTCCTCGTGCCGGA
>JAISLZ010000072.1 GCA_031277015.1 Eubacteriales Family XIII. Incertae Sedis bacterium
TATCAAACAAAACCCCATATGCAATATATTTCTGACACTTTTTATCGTTGATATATCATTTCTCGTCACAATTTACGAAAATCAGCCTGAGGGGTTGCACTAAGGTTTTCATTTAACCAATCTATTGAGGTATAGGTCTGTCAGAGGAACATATCCTCGACGAATATCTTGACGCCGATGGCTATCAGAATGAGGCCTCCGATTATTTCCGCGCGTGGGCCCAGTAGTGCGCCGAAGCGTTTGCCCGCATAGACTCCGGCAAAGCATAGAGCGAAGGTGGTCGATCCTATCAGGATGACGGCCTTCGCCAGTTCCGGCAACGGCAACCCGACCGCGGAGAAACCGACACCGACGATGAGGGCGTCGATGCTCGTGGCGATGGCCTGCAGAAGTAGCGAGCTCACCGAGAGGCTGCGCGGCGCGCGTTTATCCGGAATCTCCCTCGCCGACTTCACCCCCTCCGCTATCATCCTGCCTCCGATGAAAGCGAGCAGTGCGAGAGCTACCACATGGTCGTAAGCCGCGATATAGCCGGTGAAAGTCAGGCTCGCGAAATACCCCGCGAGCGGCATGAGCGTCTGGAATCCACCGAACGCTACCGCGATGATGAGCGCTTTCCCCACTCCGGACTTAAGCATACCCATGCCATTGCCTATGGAGACGGAGAAGGCGTCGGCCGAAAGCCCTACCGCTATGAATATTATTTCTGAAAAAGCCATGAATAAGACAGTATCATATACGCGGTACGGGTTCAAGAGAAAAAAAGGGGCGCCGTTTTGCGGTACCCCGGGATCAACCGTTTGTAGGACAGCCTTCCATGCGGAAAGGCGATGCTACGCCCGCTTAGGAAGGTCGTAGAATCTGTTCTCCGGCGGACGCTTTGTGCCTATGAGCGTGAAGACGAGCAGTATTATGACGCCTACGAATGGTATGAGCACAAAAAAGATGTTCGTCCATCGCTTATTTATGTCATGCAACCTACGGACAAAGAGCGAGATCCCCGGAATGATGTTGAGTAAACCCCATATGAAAAAGACGGTGCCTGTCCCGATCACCAATACCGTTGACATATTCCCAAAGGTATCGAACCCAATAGGATGCCCCTGCCATGCCGCGTCGAGCGTTTTTTCATAAACGGGGCGAAAACATGTCTGATACAGTACTTGGCCTATGATGAAATTGATCAGCATCACCCACCAATATCCCGCGCGCGATGTGCGGTCCCTGAAGTTTGCGTAATTCTTCCAATACGACGCGTAGGCCTCCACTATGCCCGTCATCTTTTCCTGCCCCCCGTCATAATAGGGGTTGCCCTGATTCTGCCCCTGCGGGGCCGGTCCTTGGTCTTTGTTCAATTCATCGCTCATAACATATCTCCTTCAATAAAATATAGAATAAAATATAACATTAGATATACGATTTATAATTTATTATAGCATAATATTTCTCATATCGCGTCCGTCATAGGACCGCGCCGAGAAAGCTTCTGAGGCGTTCGGTCTGCGGGTTTGTGAGTACCCGGTCCGGTGCGCCTTCTTCTAGGACTACTCCATCCGCGAGAAAAATGATGTGCGAGGATACCTCCCGCGCGAATCCCATCTCGTGGGTGGCGATGACCATCGTCGTGTCCCGCTCAGCAAGGCCGCGTATGGCCGCGAGCACCTCGCCCGACAGTTCCGGGTCGAGCGCGCTGGTGGGCTCATCGAAACACAGGATGTCCGGCTTCAGCGCGAGGGCGCGCGCGATGGCGACCCGCTGCTGCTGGCCTCCCGAAAGTTCGTGCGGGTACGAACCCATCTTGTCCGCGAGGCCGACGCGCGCCAGTATCTCTTCCGCTTCGTCACGGATGCGCCCGATAGCCTGGGCCTTGTCCGTCTTGAACCCGTCCTCGTCCCTGGCGAGCAGCTCGCGCGCGAGCGTCACGTTGCCTAGGGCCGTGTACTGCGGGAAGAGGTTGAAGTTCTGGAATACGAGGCCGAAGTGGAGGCGTTTCTTTCTGACGCCGGATTCCGTGTGCGTCCCCGCGTCGGCGGCGTCGAACAGCAGCTCGCCGTTCACGGATATGGCGCCGGCGTCGGGCTTCTCGAGGAAGTTGAGGCAGCGCAGCAGGGTGGTCTTGCCGCTGCCGGACGAGCCGATGAGTGCGAGCGACCGACCGCGCTCAAGGGAGAAGCCTACCCCTTTCAGGACTTCAACGCCTCCAAAACTCTTGTGTATATTTTTTACTTCCAATATCGGCATTATTTTTTACCCAACCATATCATGGCACCGTCAAGCCCGGAAGTAGCTGAGCCTACGTTCGGCCGCCCCGAATAGCAGCGTCAGCCCTCCGCAGAATACGAGGAAGAACAGCCCGCTGTAGAACAGGGGCCAGATGAGCACTTTTGTGGAGATGTATTCCTGCGCGACCATGAGTATCTCCTTGTTCGCGATGATGCGCGCGAGGGCGGTGTCCTTCACGAGCGTGATGATCTCGTTGCTCATCGGCGGCACTATGCGCTTGACGACCTGGAGCAGTATGACGCGGAAGAATATCTGTGGCCGCGTCATGCCGAGCACCTGGCCGGCTTCGTACTGCCCCTTTGATATGCTCTCGATGCCGCCCCTGTATATCTCGGAGAAGTAGGCCGCGTAGTTGATCGTGAACGCGATGAGCACAGCGTCGAGTCGCTCTATCGGGGGCAGGCCGAATACCAACCCGCCTACGTAATAGATGACGATGATCTGCAAGATGAGCGGTGTGCCGCGGATGATCCAGACGAAGGTCTTGCTGATATACCTCACCGGGCGAAAGCGGCTCATCGAACAGAAGGCGACGCCGAGACCGAGGGGGAGCGAGCACAACAACGTGACCGCGAATATGACGCAGTTGACGCCGAAGCCCTCCAGCAGCCTCAGTGTGACATCCGCTAACGATTCGCCCATGCCTTAGGCCTGTCCATGCTATCCGCTATGCCCTCCATGCCCGCTATGTCCTATATGCCCTCTTCCGCGCCGCGCTACTGGTTGGAGATGAGAGAGGCGGTGAGTTCGTATTTGTCAGCGATCTCGTCGAGCGTCCCGTCCTCCGTCAGCTCGGCTATGGCCTTGTTGGCTTCCGGCACGATGTCGCTGCCTAGCCTGAAGCCCACAGCGTACTCCTCGGCGTTCAGCTCGATGCCGGGCGCCATCATCAGGTCGCTGTAATTCGTGCCTTCGCCCACCATCGACTTGGCGGCCGTATAGTCGAGGACTGCGATATCGGCCGTGCCTGCCTTGACCTCCATGAGGGCGTCGGTCTGCTTGGGCATGGCGGTGTACGGGGCGGTCTCCAGGCCCGAGCCAGTAGAAATGACGGCCTCCTCGCCGGCGGAGCCGAGCTCGGCGACGATGTTCGCCTTCGCCATATCCTCCACGGTTTTGTATTTGTCCGCGTCCTTCGCCCTGATGACGGCTACCTGCATGTTCTTCATGTAGCTGTCCGTGAACAGTATCTCCTGGGCCCGCTCGGGGGTGACGGTGAATCCGTTCCATATGCAGTCGATGTTCTTGGACTGGAGTTCGAGCTCCTTCGTGTCCCAGTTGATCTCGATGAACTCCGGCTTCACGCCGAGCTTCGCGCATACGGCCTCGGCGAACTCCGTGTCGAATCCGATGAGCTTGCCGTCGTCGTCATAGTAGTTCATCGGCGCAAAGATGGTGATGCCTATCTTCAGGGAGCCGTTTCCCTTCACGTATGCGATGTCGCTCTCCGTCGCAGACTGATCTTCCTCAGCGTCTGGGACAATTGCCGTCGGGCTGTCCGCGTCGCCTATGACACCTACCGACGACGCCTCATCTTCCTTCGCGGCGTCACCTCCGCCACCACCGCAGCCCGCGAAGGCTATAGCCGTCATCGCTATCATCAGCGCCACCAGCGTTATGCAAAATTTCTTTTTCATGGTATGTTCCTCCTTCTTTCCGTCACACATTATACATGAAATGGTCGTAGTTGGAAAGCAGGCGAGCTTGAAACAGGTGGACTTTCAATATACAATAAAGGCAGGAGCAAAGACCGGCAGCGGCAAAGGAGAGATTGCCGCTCATGGCTGAATTATTATGAGAGCGATTAACAATCCCGATGTGCTGGAACGGACGGCGGTGAGGGCCGATGTGGGCGGTGTAGCGATATCACTTATAGGCTACCTTGTCATTACGTCCGCTGCTTCCGTCATCATGATTTTTTTTGCGAACAGAGGATTGAGCGGAGCCATATATCCTGTTGCGTCAGGTGTCGGACTGGCCTTCATCTGGTTCATTCTGCGCGGCAATATGCACCTGGCCGAGATATTCGAGGAGACGCGCGAGATACCGGCGAGGGTCATGCGCAACGCGTTCTTCTGCATCGCCGGACTGCAGCCCGCGTTCATGTTCGCCGGGTACGGGCTTACGAAGCTGTTCGAGCATGCGGGATATCGCGTAGATCTGTCCAATTTCGACCCGCGCTCTGAGGGCGTGATATTCATCATCATCAACCTGGTGGTGGTCAAGCCCTTTGTCGAGGGCATCCTGTTCCGCGGCATCGTCCTGCGCGCTCTGTCCGCCTACGGTCACTCATTCGCCATCATGGCGTCGGCCATCCTTTTCGGACTGTACCAGGGCAATATCCTCCAGATCGGCTACGCGCTGTGTGCGGGACTTATCCTCGGGTACATCACGTTCAGGTACTCGATCAAATATTCGATCATTCTGCACGCCATCCATAATGGTCTCATGGTACTTTTGGCCTACATCTCTCCCCTACTTCCCGGTCTCGTCATATATGTGATGTGGGGCGCTTTCGCGGTCGGCCTCATTGTGGTATTCGCTACGAAGTACACAAAGGTGAAGCGCTTTCTGGATCGTGGGCGCGCGCGCGCAAATGCGTGGAGGTATACGTTCACCGTACCGTGGCTGCTGCTATACATCGCGATAACCATAGCGTTGACTGTCGTGCAGCTCGACATCAAGTCCCTTAACGCGCCCGGCAGCCAGTATCCGCCGGAGCTCATCCCCGACATCTGGAGCGACCTAACATGATAATGAGCGAAAAGGATTTGATGAAGCTTGGAGCCGAGATCGCTCAGTATCTCAAGCCGGGCGCGGTCGTCGCGTTGAGCGGTGACCTTGGCTCGGGCAAGACCATGCTCACGAAAGCTATCGCTGAGGGCCTGGGTGTCACGGATCACGTTACGAGCCCTACATTCACGATCATCAACGAGTACGGGGGCGGCCGTCTGCCGCTCTACCACTTCGACGTATACCGGCTTGACGGTTCGGATGCGTATGAGGAACTGGATAATCTGGGCTGGGAGGACTACTTCTACGGGGACGGTGTCTGCGTAGTGGAATGGGCCGACATGGTGGAGGACATTATTCCTTCAAACGCCGTACGATTCAGGTTGTCAGGGACGGAATCCCCGAACCACCGCGAGGTGGTTTTGTTGTGAATCACGAAGTTCATGGGAGGGACTGAAAATGAATGAACCTCTACTTGCGATAGAAACCACGGGACGTGTGCTCTCCGTCGCGCTTCACTCAAAATACGGAGATGTCGCCGAGCGGCGCTCCTCAGGGTATCTGAGCCATCTCACGGATTTGATGCCCACGGTATCGGAGCTACTCGCGTCCGGCGGGGTGGAGCTTGCGTCGCTGGGTGCGATAGCCGTATCCGCTGGTCCGGGCTCATTTACGGGCATCCGAATAGGCGTATCCGCGGTGCGCGCGATGGCCCAGGTCACGGGCCTTCCAGTGATAGAAGTCCCGACTCTCGAAACGTTCGTCTACGGGTACGGTCCGGGCGATATAGTATGCCCGATGCTCGACGCGAGAAGGGGGCAGTGGTACTGCGGCGCCTACAGGCTCGCCTGTAAGCCGGGCGGGATCGAAACGTTCGTGCCCGGCGCGGCGCGGGATGCCGAAGAATTTGAAGCTATACTGGCCGTAGCGCTTCGCGCTTCCGGCGCGGAGGATGCGCCGCGCCGTTACGTGCGCGACGGGGACGAGCCGCAATCCGCGGCCAAGGTGCTGAAGTGGGCGCGCGACTTAGGCAATACGATGTCCTACGCCCTCCTCGAGCCCATCTACATGCGCAAGGCCACGGCCCAGGAGCGCCTGGACGCGAAAACCTACACATGAAGTGGATAAGGATACGAAGCGCAACGACGGATGACCTGGACGCCATCATGGCACTCGAAGAATCATGTTTCACGCTTCCTTGGAGGCGCGAAGACCTTGAGATCGATATAAGGGAGAATATACTATCAGCGTATTTCGTAGCCGAAACATCCGGGCAAGTGTGCGGGTACGCGGGGATGTGGATGGTATGCGGCGAATGCCATATCATGACGATAGCCGTCGCGCCGGGGCACAGGCAGGCCGGAATCGGGGCCATGCTATTCATGAAACTGATGGACGAAGCGCGCCTGCGCGGGGCAAATCGGTATTTCCTTGAGGTGCGCATGTCGAACGCCCCAGCCATAGCGATGTATGAAAAATTCGGTTTTCGCCGCATCGACGTACGACGGGCTTATTACGATGACAATGGCGAGGACGCCCTCATCATGTGCAGGGACGACACCCCAGTGTAAATCCCGGAATTTTGCATAGGCTTATAGTATCGGTATGAACCGCAGGTGAGCTCACTGTGAAGAATATCAGTGTGACTATGACGACCGCTGTGATATAATTTTTTTTGTGGATAATAAATTATGAAAAGGGGTGTGATGTTATGGATATACGTGGGCTCAGGCTACTGGCCAAGGATTTTCCGGATGTCAGGAAGGCGCAGGCGGAGATCATCAATTTGAGCGCGATACTCAACCTGCCCAAGGGGACGGAGTATTTTCTCAGCGACCTGCACGGGGAAGCGGACGCTTTCATCCATATGATGAAGAGCGCTTCGGGCGTTATTCGCAGGAAGATCGACGAGATATTCGAAGGGACGCTTTCCGAGGCGGAAAAGGGCGAGCTCGCGGCTCTCATCTACGATCCGTCGGGTGAGCTGAAGCGTCAGTTCAGGAAATATCCGGATTCGTACAATCGGTGGTGCAAGGACAGCATCTATCGGCTCATCGAGGTGCTCAACTCCGTTTCCGCCAAATATTCGCGCTCCAAAGTACGCAAACGGCTGCATCCGAACTCGGTATATATCATGGATGAACTCATCAATGCGGACATTGGTGGAGAGCGAGGGGAATACTATGCGGCGATCATCGACACGCTTGAAGGCTGCGCCTTGCTTGAAAACTTCATCGGGGAGATAGCGGTCACCATCGGCCGCCTCGCGGTGGATCGCCTTCATATAGTGGGGGATATATTCGATAGGGGCCCGCGGCCTGACGCCATCATGGACTACCTCATGGCCTTCCACGATACCGACTTTCAATGGGGCAACCACGACATCGTGTGGCTCGGCGCGGGCGTGGGCAATCTGGCGTGTATCGCGAACGTCGTGCGCCTGAACATCAGCTACAACAATTACGATATGCTGGAGATCGGCTATGGCGTCAATCTGCGGCCGCTCGCCCTGTTCGCGGCGAAGGAGTACGCAGACGACCCGTGCGGGGCTTTCCGCGTCAAGACGCTCGACGAGAACGTGTATACGCCTGTGTCCGAAGACCTGGCGGCAAAGATGAACAAGGCGATCGCGGTCATGCAGTTCAAGCTCGAAGGCAGCCTTATAAAGAGGCATCCGGAGTACCGCATGGAAGGGCGGCTCCTTCTTGACAAAGTGGATGCGGCCAAGGGCGTGCTGCGTCTGGCTGACGGACGTGAAATACCGATGAAGGACAGCAACCTCCCTACGGTGGACCCTGCTGACCCGTTTGCGCTGAGCCGGGGTGAGCAGTCGGTGATGGACGCCTTGTCGGAATCGTTCCTGCAAAACGGCAAATTGCAGGAGCATATGCGCTTCATATTCGAGCACGGCGCCATGTACAGGATCGCGAACGGCATGCTGCTGTACCACGGCTGCATACCTATGACGGAAGGCGGGGCTTTCCTCGCCTGCGCGCTAGGCGAGGAAATACGCAGCGGCAAAGACTGGCTTGATTATCTTGACGACCTTGTGCGCCGCTCATATATGCGGTCCGATATGCGCCCCCCGTCCGAACAGCCGGGCGACATCATGTGGTATCTTTGGTGCGGGCCGCTCTCGCCGTTGTTCGGTAAGGACAGGATGGCGACGTTTGAACGCTGCTTCACGGACGACAAAGACGCCCGCCGGGAAACGCTGTCGCCTTATTACAAAAATATAGAGAGCGAAAAGACGTGCAAGGCCATCCTGGCGGAGTTCGGGCTCGATCCCATGCGCGGATACATCATCAACGGGCATGTGCCGGTGAAGATACAGGAGGGTGAAAGCCCAGTCAAAGGCGGCGGCCGTCTGTTCATCATAGACGGGGGCATAGCCAAGGCATACCAGAAGACTACGGGCATCGCGGGATACACGTTCATCTCATCGTCCAACTACATAGCTCTTGCGGAGCACATGCCTTATTCGCCTCCCGCGCAGGACGGGACGCAGGAATTCCATACGCCCAAACTCCACATCATTGAGGAGATGTCGCGTCGCGTCACGGTGCGCGACACGGATACAGGGGAGGAACTGGAGGCTCAGATACAGGATCTGCGCGCGCTCATAGCCGCATTCAGGAATGGCGAGATAAAAGTGGATATCGTGATTACACCTCAAAAGATTCTATAAACGGCAAGTGATAAATAAGCAAAAAATCTGTTATGATTAACTTATGAAAAATGGAAAATTTGTCACTTTGGGTATCGAGACGAGCTGCGACGAGACGGCCGCGGCAGTGACTGCGGACGGGCGCACGGTGCTGTCAGATATCATATCTTCGCAGATAGACGTGCACGAAGCCTTCGGCGGCGTCGTACCCGAGATCGCGTCGCGCCACCATCTGACGCAGATAAACGCGGTAATAGGCGCCGCGCTCTCGGAGGCCGAGGTCACATGGCGGGATATAGACCTCGTCGGATGCACCTGCGGCCCCGGCCTCGTCGGCGCCGTTCTCATCGGCCTCTCCACGGCCAAGGCCGTGGCGTACGCCGCCTCAAAGCCCTTCGTCGGAGTTCACCACATCAAAGGCCACGTCTGCGCGTCATACCTTAATACTTTGAATCCTGATGGTTTGACCGAACTGCATGCCA
Source organism: Eubacteriales Family XIII. Incertae Sedis bacterium (assembly GCA_031277015.1). Taxonomy (GTDB): domain Bacteria; phylum Bacillota; class Clostridia; order Peptostreptococcales; family Anaerovoracaceae; genus JAIRPC01. The sequence continues at coordinate 9,166 of JAISLZ010000072.1, forward strand.
TACGGCCGCCGCATCTGGCCCTCGTCGTTTCCGGTGGCCATACGGATCTCATAGATGTGCGTTCATATACCGAGTACAAATTGCTCGGCAGCACGCGCGACGATGCTGCCGGCGAAGCCTTCGACAAGGTGGCGCGGGCGCTCGGCCTCGGCTACCCCGGGGGTCCCAAGGTGGACGCCATCGCCGCCGAGGGGGACCCGGAATCTGTGAAGTTCAAGCGCGTGTACCTTGAAGAAGGCAGCCTCGACTTCAGCTTCAGTGGCATCAAGACTGGCGTGCTGAACTACATGAACACCGAGAGGCAGGCCGGGCGGGATGTGAACGCCTGCGATGTCGCGGCCGGATTCGAGGCCTCTGTTGTGGACGTGGTCGCGGCCAAGGCGCGCGCTGCCCTGCGCCGCACGGGATATGGAAAGCTCACGATGGGCGGCGGTGTGGCTGCCAATTCGATGCTGCGCGCCCGCATGGAGGCGGTCTGCGCTGAGGAAAGCGCCGAGCTGTACGTCCCGCCGCCCGTATACTGCACGGACAACGCCGCAATGATAGCCTGCGCAGCGTACTATCAGTACCGCGCGGACGGCCCTTCACCGCTCGGCCTCGACGCTTACGCGACGCTGCCGCTTAATGAGAAATTCTAAAACCCCCACGACAAATCTGCGCGGCATAGAAGCAATCAGCGTTTCCCTAATGTATAATATAGACGGTGGACGGCGATGTATCAGATATGACGCATCAGATATGGAGAGGCGATGAATCAGCTTGAAAAGGCAGCAGTATTAGGGAGAAACTTTATCGATATCAGAGGCGGCACGCTGCACATGGACGGCGTCAGCTTGGCGGAGGCCGCGGCCGAGTTCGGCACGCCTCTTTACGTCATATCGCGCGCTGTCATAGACGCCAGGATAGTGGAGATCAAGAGGGAATTCACGGAGAGGTATCAAAACGCCCGCGCCGCGTACGCGTCCAAGGCATTTCTTTGCGTCGCTATGTGTGGTATCGTGGATGAGTCAGGTCTCGCCCTCGATGTCGTATCGGGAGGGGAACTCTATACCGCCATGCGTGCGGGCTTCCCGGCAGGGCGCATAGAATTTCACGGCAACAACAAGACGCCGGATGAGCTTGCTCTTGCGGTGAGCTACGGCGTCGGCCGCGTCATCGTCGACGCGCCGGGTGAGCTCGCTCTCATAGAGGAAGCGCTGGATACGGCGGGGCATGACCGCATCTCCACGCGGGATTACCGCCCGAAAATACTGTTCCGCGTGAATCCGGGAGTGGAGACCGACACTCATGACCATATTTCTACGGGTCACGTGGATTCCAAGTTCGGGTTCCCCGCCGATGGCGAAGAACTGTATGAACTCATCGGTAGGGCTATCAGCTTGGACAGCGTGGACTTCGCGGGCATACACTTTCACGTCGGCTCGCAGCTTTTCACGAACGACAGCCACCTTGCGGCGACGCGACGCGCGCTGGGCATATTGAAAGAAATCAAAAGAAGGTATGGATATGACACGCCTGAATTGAACATAGGTGGTGGCTTCGCCGTACGTTACGTACGTGGTGACGAGCCGCTACCATACGGGTGCTACCTGGCCCCCGTCATGCAGGAGGTGGGCGAATACTGCGCCGCGAACGGCCTTATGGAGCCCATTATAGTGATCGAGCCGGGGCGAAGCGTCATAGGCGAGGCCGGTGTCACGCTCTACACAGTGGGTGCGATACGCGCTTCACTTAGCGGACGCCGATTCGTCGCTGTCGACGGAGGCATGACGGACAACATCAGGCCTGCCCTGTACGGTGCCAAATACGAAGCCATCATCGCGAACAGGGCGGGGGAGCCCGCCACGGATATCGTTACGGTGGTAGGCAAATGCTGCGAATCCGGCGACCGGCTGATCGAGGCTGCGCGCCTGCAGGAGCCCGCGCCGGGGGATATCCTCGCCATATATTCGACGGGCGCCTACGGCTACTCGATGGCGAGCAATTACAACAAGCTGCCGCTACCCGCCGTGGCGCTCGCGGAAAATGGCAATGCGCGTCTCATAGTGCGAAGGCAGTCTTACGAGGACATGACCGTGCGTGATCTTCCTCTGTGACGCGTGCTATAGCAGGCGTACGGCAGACGTGCAATTGCCAGCCACTCGTGCAATTTGACAAGGCGCAGCAGGCGGTATATTATTTGTAGTGTAAAACTCACGCATGGTAGATAGCGGATGCGTGGGCTGTGTGAGAGAAGTGATGGTAGCTAGGTTTGGAGCAGACTGTTCATGCCCGGAACAATCTCATCTTACGGAGCGCTGTTACCAAGGGAAGGGAAGTGCCCGCCGATATCTGGCGGATGAATCAGAATGAATGTGACTAAACCCACAACATTAATAGAACGCATTTTGTTCCCAGCATTTTCCAGGGGGGGGGCAGAATTATTTAGATTTACCTCCTTCGTCACACGAAGGAAGCCTATATAAATCCACCTCGGGTGATTCCTCCATTATATTGAATATTGGTATTTACGCGGAGCGGACTATCTGCACCGCGTTTTTGCGCGCCGGCAACACCGAGGGAAGTCTGCCATTCGCTCGCGACAGACCAGGTCATCCGTCGGTATCTCCGAATACCTCGCAATATATATAGAAACAGTTAACAAAGAAGGGAGTATCAAATGAACATGATTCTAAAGAAACAGTTGGTGCACAGGAGAGGACGCGCCGGCTTCACCCTCGTCGAGGTGATCGTCGTCCTCGTCATTCTCGCGATACTCGCCGCTATCGCCATCCCGGCGCTTACCGGGTATATCGATAAGGCTGAGGACAAGAAATACATCACGCTGGCGCGTGACTACAACATCGCTTTACGGGCGGTGCTTGACGAAGCATATGCAGACGGTGAACTGGGCGCAAGAGACGCGTACATCAAATCAGGGAACACCGTTTCTAACGTTTTGAACAAGATGAAGCGGTGGCCTGTAGAATACATTTTTGAAGCATCTCCTACGCCGCCTTATGTTAACTCCTTTGTACCGGCGGCGGCTTTGTTGGGGCAGACGCATCCTTCTTGGGATAATCCGGGGTACTGGGCAATGGATTTTCTAGGGGATAAAAAAGACGACGTAACGGCGTTAAATACTGACGCCTTTTTGGCCAAGATTTTTCCTGATGGCAAGGTAGTTGGCAAAGATGCGGTATATGTTACCTACAAGGTCAGCCATATTGACGCGGATAACTATACGAACTGGCGCACCAAACTTGATGATGCGACATATGAGCCGAGCGCCGGATATGAGATATACCACTTTACTTGTGTATCAGGCATGCTGTGAACGGATTATGACAAACCATATGTGAATTCGGCAATTCGGCAAATTTATGACATCATTGCACGAATAGTTTGACAGTTAAGGCATTTTTCCTATATAATCCTAACGAATCCACACATAAGGCTGTTGGAGGAATGGATCGTTGCAGTTGGCGGCGGCATAACTGCCGCGGCAAGAGAAACGAGGGAAAAGTATGACATTTGAAAAGGTAAAGGACATCATCGCCGAGCAGCTTCAGGTAGATAGCGACACCATCACGGAGAGCACGAGCCTGATGAAGGATCTCGAGGCGGACTCTTTGGATGCCGTCGAGATCATCATGGGCATTGAGACGGAGTTTGGCATTGAGATACCCGATGATGAGGCCGAGAAGTTCCAGACGATAGGGGACATCGTTAAGTTTGTCGAGTCAACGACCAAGTGATTGCAAGGCGGCCTCTACCGCCCTCATCCATACGATGATATGAAAAAGCCGTCACAGATTTCGTCGGCCGTAATCAAGCGGCTCCCAAGGTATAGGCGTTTCCTGAGAGACCTTCTCAGGGAGGGTGTTGATAGGGTGTCGTCCAGCCGACTGAGCGAGATCACGGGATACACGGCTTCCCAGATACGCCAGGACTTCAACAACTTCGGCGGCTTCGGTCAGCAAGGCTATGGATACAATGTTGAGGATCTGTACGACGGTATCACCGCCATCCTCGGCCTCGACACGGAACGTCACATGGTCATAGTCGGAGCGGGCAATCTCGGGCGCGCACTCGCTGGGTTTCCGTGGGGTAAGCGCGACAATTTTATGGTGGACGGCATCTTCGACAATTCGCCAGGCGTGATAGGTAGCAAGGTCGGTGAGTACACTGTCGGGAGCCTTCCCGATTTGAAGAAATATCTGGAGGTCAATAATCCGGACGTCGGAGTCATCGCAACCAACGGGCATGGCGCACAGGAAGCCTGTGACATCCTCGTAGAAGGTGGAGTGAAGGGTATCTGGGATTTCGCGCCGGTCGATTTGGAGTTGCCGGACTCGATCCCCTTGCAATACGTGCACCTGAACGACAGCCTTCATGAGCTCACATATCGTATCACAGAAACGGAGCACGGACACCCGTAAAGTTCCGTCCATGCGTGCGGTTGACAACTCGTGATGGTTGGTATTATTTATTGCATAAAACATACGTCGAGGTAATAGCCGCCTTCGCCATCCTCGTTGTATCATCTTGCTAGCGTCAGTATCGCTGCATGGTTTCACGAAAAAAGCGCCGTCCCGCGCAAGGCGGGGCGGCGCGTCCTGCTACCGACTCCGGCGATGGAATCAGGCTTCGTGCGGCGCGTCGACCGGGCACGCCGAAGCGCACGCTCCGCAGTCGATGCAGGTATCGGCGTCAATCGTGTAGATGTCACCCTCGCTGATCGCGTCGACCGGGCATTCTGCCGTACAGGCGCCGCAAGCGATACATTCGTCACTGATTACGTAAGCCATTCAAAACCTCCTTCAGTTGTGATAAAATATTAGACACAAATATGGGGGGTTGATTCCCCTATGTCTACCCACGAGCAGGGTTATTATATACATGATCCCGATAATTGTAAAGGGCAATCTATGAAGGTATACAGTTTGGTCGGCAAGAGCGGTACAGGCAAGAGTTACCGGGCGGGCGGGCTTTGTAGCAGGTATGGGATAGACGGGATAATAGACGACGGGCTTTTCATCATAGGCGGACGGATACTCGCGGGTATCTCCGCTAAGAGGCAAGGCACGAAGTACCGCGCTATCAAAACAGCGCTCTTCACGGATGATTCTCATATGAGGAGCGTAGCTGAGCGGATAAGGGCGGCGGCTCCTTCTGCCATACTCGTCATCGGCACCTCGGACAGGATGGTGGAAATCATCGTAGATAGGCTCGGGCTGCCAAAGCCGGATACCAGGTTTGACATAGAGGACATCACGACGCCGGATGAGCGCGACATCGCTTACAGACAGCGGCACGAACTCGGCAAACATGTCATCCCTGCCCCTACATTTCAGATCAAAAAGGATTTTTCCGGGTACTTTTATCATCCGATACGCACATTGCTCGGGATGGCGGATGCGCGCGCGCGCGAACGCCATTCTGACGCTATCTCAGGCGGTTCGGGCGCCACGTGTGATGGCGATGGCGCGTTGTGGGATCATTCCGTGGTGCGCCCCACCTACAGTTATCTTGGGGAGTTCACTATCTCCGACAGGGTGGTAAGGGATATCGTGCGGTCTGTCGCCGGAGGAATAGACGGCATCAGTGAGACGTCGCTCATACTCGTCCATCCCCACAAGGAGGGAGCTGTCGTCGAGGTGGGTATCGCTGTGCGTTACGGCTGGCAGATCGTCGAAGCAGCGCACAGATTACAGGCTATGGCCACGGCGGGTATAGAGAGTATGACGTCGATCAACGTAATAGCCATAGATGTAGAGATACAGAGATTGGTATGATGGAGAACGGTGCGGTGTCGGAATCGAACATGACGGGTACGCTCGTCAAAACGGTATTCAAGAATGTCATGGATTTTGATCTTGAGGATATCTTTGAATGCGGGCAGTGTTTTCGGTGGCGTAGGCAACCGGATGGAAGCTACAGCGGCATAGTCGAAGGATCGTTTGCGAACGTGTCTTATATCGCCGGTGAGGACAGTGACGGCACGGGCGACGTGAAGATATGGAGCAATCTATTCGCGTCCGACCGTGAGAGGCGCGATAGATATTGGCGCAACTATTTTGACCTGGACCGGAACTATACGAGGATTAAACGCATACTTACGACGGAGGATTCCGTCATGAGAAAAGCCGTGCGCACCGGCGGCGGCATACGTATACTCAACCAGAACAAATGGGAAACGCTCATTTCTTTCATCATATCGCAGAACAACAACATACCGCGCATACAGGGCTGTATAGAGATACTCTGCCGCGAACACGGCCGTAACATAGGCCTATTGCACGGTGAGCCTCTGTACTCCTTCCCGTCCGTCGACAGACTCTCGGTACTCAACGAGGATGATCTCGATGTCTGTCGTCTTGGATACCGTGCGCGATACATATCCCAGGCTGCACGCATAGTTGCCATGGACGGGGGAATGGTGCTCGAGGATGGTGAGAGCATGCCCAAAGCCGCACTTGAGGAATATCTGTTGTCGCTTCCCGGCGTCGGTCCCAAGGTGGCGAACTGCGTCATGCTATTTTCGATGAAAAAGGCGGAGGTATTCCCGATAGATGTATGGATGCGCAGGGTCATGGCGGGTCTATACGGCATGAGCGAGCGCAATCTGTCCGGAATGCAGGACTACGCTAAGCGCAACTTCGGTGAGTACGGAGGGATAGCGCAGCAATATCTTTTTAATTATGTGAGGAAGTTGAAAAGAGATGATCCCACGACCTACGCCCGCCTCGGCCTCGACTCGCCTTCGATGGAGGATAGGGATGAGAAGCGAATGATCTGAGGGGAGGTCATTGCGCAAATATCAAGATTCCCGACACTTCCTCTCCTGTCCTGTGCCCACCTGGATATTAAAAAGCCCCGGAATGTTGAAACTCCAAGGCTCCTGTGGTGGGGACAGCTGGACTCGAACCAGCGGCCTCTTGCTTGTCGAGCAAGCGATCTAACCAGCTGAGCTATGCCCCCGCACGTGAAGAATATTATAGCACATTAACGATCAGTAGCGTACCCCGTATCTGAATCCTGACGCGACCGTATATCTGATCACGTCACCCGTTTGCGGAGAATGAATCACGCTACCACCGCCGACATAGATACCCACATGACCCGGCCGCCACACTATATCGCCCGGTTCGAGGTCGGATATGCTGACCTTGGTACCGCCGGTAGCTTGGCCCGAGGACGTGCGAGGGATGAAGATGCCGTTCCTCGCGTAGACGTACTGAGTGAATCCTGAACAATCAAATCCGGTCTGAGGCGAAGTGCCACCCCACTTATAAGGAATGCCTAGCAGAGCTTTTGCATCGGCGACTATACCGTTGCCGAGCGCGGGAGTCTTCCTGGGGGCGCTAGGTGAATCGCCGCCGCCCCCCGAAGGTATCTGTACGGGATCCGGCTTGGCCAAATCGGTCTCAATCGATGACTGCCTGGCCTTCGCCTGTTCATAATCTGCTTGCGCTTCCGCTATATCTTCACCCGCCGCGGCTTTTGCCTCGATGAGTTCCTTTTGCTTGTCTAACAGCTCGTTGGACTTCTTCTTCTGGGACTGCTGATGCGTCACGAGCATATCATGTGTTTCGGTGATTTCCTGCTTTTTCTTCTCGACCTGAGCCTGCTTCTCAGCGAGCTCCTCGACCGTCTTGACATCCTGATTGTGGATACGCTGAATCATATCCATATTGGAGATAAAATCGACGATGTTATCGGAATTGAGCAATACATTGAATACGCTCGTATCGCTCGTGAGATACATCTCTTTGAGCCTTGCGTTCAGATAGCTCTCCTGCAATGACAGTTGATTCTCCAAATCCATGAACTGCTCGGTGAGCTTGTCCATTTTCTTTTCGGCCTTGTTGATCTTTTTGTCAAGGCTTTTGATCTCGGCCTTGGTAACGTTGATCTTGCTCTCCAGCGCTTCTATATTGGCGCTGATATTTGCCTTTTTCTGTTGCTTCTCGGCAAGCTCCTCCTTCGCGGCCTGGGTCTTTTGCTTGGCGTCCTGCAGATCACTCTGGCTAGGTTTGTCGGCATATGAAACCATGACGGTGGCGCCGATCGCGACCGCTGTAGCAAGAGTTAAAATAAGAAATCGTTTTAGCATGTATACCTCCCCATGCTTGGCTTCACCCTGATGATCGCGGAATTGCGCGATTTCTATAGTATTTTATATATTTTACCCGGATAACGCAAGCGATATAACCCAATATCACAGTATCGTTCGATATATTTCATATTGTTGACACATTGTTGGTAAAAAAGTCGCTTCCGGAACTGGATAACCGCGTGATGCGCACGAGAAACGCACCCGTTTGGTTCCGCTCGGATAGTATGGTAACATGGCTGTTATGGACACGGATAGGATATACAGACGTTGCGTCATCATCTCGTCATGCGTACCATGCGGAATCCCGGAGGATGTAGCCGCCTCAGTTGCAGAGGATTATGTCGTGTGCGCGGACGGCGGGCTGGACTACGCCCTCGCCGCGGGGATCAAGCCTGACGTGGTGATCGGAGACTTCGACTCGGTGGGCGCGTCGTCCCTTGCTGAGGCCTCGGAGAACAGTTCGGTGGAGATCATCCGCTTGAACCCGGAGAAGGACGATACGGACATGATTGCCGCCGTGAAGCGCGCTATCGCTAAAGGGCTGGACGACTTCCTTATAATCGGGGGGCTGTCCGGCAGGTTCGACCATAGCCTCGGCAATGTGCAGACACTTTCGTTCCTGCTCGACATGAACTGCAGGGGATGGATTGTCGACGGCCCAAACCGTTGCACGATGATAGGCTCAGGCCGCTCCGGGGCGGGGCGGATCAGTCTCGAGCCTGACACTTCAAGCTACTTCTCCGTGCTTTCATTTGCAGAGCGTAGCGAGGGGGTCACGATACGCAATGCCAAATACGAAACGGACAGCATTTTTTTTACACATTCCTATCCAAAGGGCGTGAGCAACGAGTTCATAGAGGGGAAGCGCGCCGAAATAACGGTCGCGGATGGCCGCCTGCTAATCGTGCTGTCCCGGAGGTGAGCGCCACGCGGCGTGCGGGAAGTGCTCTGTCCGCGCGGCCCCTGGGAGAAGTTCACCATACGCGGCATCTGTAATATCCCTGTCATTGAACGGAGTCCATCCCTGCTATATAATGTGGTTCCAGGCGCACAAAGCACAATAGGTTGTATGTGGCGCCACCTATAACGGCGCTTGTAGCAGCGCCTGGCCGCGAATAGTGACAGGATGACGAAAGGGACTGGAATGACACGGATACTGAAGAGGGATGGCACGCTCGCCGATTTCAATGGCGCCAAGATTTTCAAGGCGATAGAGAAGGCGATGCTCGAGACGACCGAGGGGGTGGACGAGAAGCTAGCGACGAACATCGTGGGCCAGATACAGAAGCAGGTGGGGCAGAGCTTGCGCGATGTCACGGTGGAGGACATACAGGATCTCGTCGAGGACTTCCTCATGGAGAGCGACCGCAAGGAGGTCGCCAAGAAGTTCATCATATACAGGTACGAGCGCGACAAGACGCGCGACGCGCGCAAGAGGCGCGACGGCAGGGTCATCACCGACGAGTTCGTGAGCGCGTACAAGCATATGCCGTCGCCGATGAGCCAGCTCGGCAGCTTCGTGTACTACCGCACGTATTCGCGCTGGGTACCGGATGAGCAACGCCGCGAATACTGGTGGGAGACGGTCAGGCGGGCCGTCGAGTACAACTGCAGCCTCGTTCCTACGTCGAAGGATGAGGCGGAGCAGCTGTTCCGCAATATCTTCGAGCTGAAACAATTTCTCTCGGGCCGAACCTTCTGGGTCGGCTCTACCGAAGTGTCCAAGTATTATCCCATGTCCAACTACAACTGCTCCTTTCAGGTCATCGACAGCTTCGCGTCGTTCAGGGATATCTTCTATCTCCTTATGGTCGGTTCCGGCGTGGGTGTCCGCATTCTGAAAAGCGATGTGAGCAATCTTCCGCCCGTCAGGACGAACATCGAGATCATACATGAGGCATATACGCCGATGCTTCGTACTCTCAGGCAGGACAGCACTGCCCTCGAGTTCACGCACAACGACACGGTCAAGATCACGATAGGAGACAGCAAGGAGGGGTGGGTGCAGTCGATGGAGTATTTCCTTCGGGTACTGTGGAGTGCCGAGTTTCGCAAGATCGATACGGTCATCCTCAACTACGATCATGTGCGCTCCAAGGGGGAGAGGCTGCGGACCTTCGGCGGCACGGCGAGCGGGCACCAGAGCATGAAGAATATGTTCATGAAGATTGGCCACGTTATAGAGAGGGCCTCGGTCCGCGCTATCGATGGTCGCGTCAAGCTCCATCCCATAGATTGCCTCGATATCGCCAATATCATCGGCGAGAATGTCGTCGTTGGCGGGGTCAGGCGCACTGCCGAAATCGTGCTCGTGGATCAGGACGACGAGGAATGCATCGGGGCCAAGAGCGAGCTTTACAAGAAGGAAGACGAGAAATGGGTGCTCGACCCCGAAATCGCGCACAGGCAGATGAGCAATAATTCCATATATTATACACGCAAGCCTACTCGCGACGGCTTAAACTGGCATCTTAAGCAGATGCGCTATTCGGGCGAGCCCGGCTGGGTCAACGAAAGGGCGGGGAAGAAGCGCAGGCCCAATTTCCAGGGTGTCAACCCCTGTGCGGAGATACTGCTCGACAGCAAAGGGCTGTGCAACCTCACGACGGTCAATGTCATGGGATTTGTCGATAAAAATGGAAAACTCGACAGGGATGGGCTGCTTGCGGCGCAACGGCTCTCCGCCAGAGCGGGCTATCGTATGACCTGCACGGAGCTGGAGATACCGGAATGGAATGCCGTGCAGCAACGCGACAAGCTGCTCGGGTGCTCCCTGACTGGGTGGCAGGATATGGTCAATGCGACTGGACTCGACATCGACGGACAGAAAGCCCTCCTGTCCGAGCTCAGGAAGGCGGCGAAGGACGCCGCCGTAGCCTATGCCGAGGAGCTCGGCGACGGAGAGCCGCTACTCGTCACGACCATAAAGCCGGAGGGTACGCTGTCGCTTCTTCCAGTGGTGTCTAGTGGCGTCCATTTCTCGCATTCCCCATATTTCGTCAGACGCATACGCATATCGGCGGACGACCCGCTCGTGAAGGTCTGTGAAGAGCTGGGGTACCCCGTCCATCCCGAGGTCGGGCAGACGGCGGAAAACGCTATGACGAAGGTGGTCGAATTTCCCGTACGGGCGCCGGCGGGGCGTATCAAGAAGGATGTCACAGCCATCGAGCAACTGGAGATATACAAGCTGTTTATGGAGTACTACGTCGATCACAACTGTTCCATCACCATACACGTGCGTGACGACGAATGGGAAGCAGTCGAGCGGTGGGTATGGGACAACTGGGACGATTTGGTGGCATTGTCCTTCCTCGCCTATGACGACAGCTTCTATGAGTTGTTGCCGTTTGAGGAGATATCGAAGAAGGAATACGAACGCCGCGTAGCCTCGATGAAGCCTTTCATCCCGTCCCTTATCTCTAAATTTGAGAAGGAGGAGAAGGATTACGACATAGGGAACGACGGCTGCGAAGGCGGCGTCTGTCCCGTCCGTTGACACGACACACCGCGAAGAATTATAATATTGCAGAGGAGAACATCATCCGCGTGTTTATTGACGTTTGTTTAGGGTATATATTCGTTGATGGCCGGTTGTATATGCTTTGTTATCTATGGTTGGCATAAAAAGAAGGACGCGAAGAGGAAGGAGCAATCAATGAATATTTTTAAAAGGGACGCAAGCCTGCATGAATTTTCATGGGAAAATCTCGGAGATGTCAAGGAGGGCCGCGGTGATCTCGGTGAGGAGATGCCCGTGATCGTATACAGGCTAATGCAGTATACGATGCTCGATATTCTTACTAAAGATTTCGGCGCGGACAAAGCGAATGAATATTTCAGACGGGCGGGATTCCTAGCGGGACAGGAATTTGCCAAGAATCTGCTTGATCTTACGGTTGACCTCGACAAATTTCTAGCCAATCTGCAGGACTCGCTCAAGGAGCAGAAGATAGGTATACTTCGAATGGAAGCTTTTGATGCCGATACCGGTAACATGGTCCTTACTGTCGGGCAGGATCTCGACTGTAGCGGTCTGCCGATCACGAACGAGACCGTGTGCAACTATGATGAAGGATTCATAGCCGGCATCCTTGGCGCGTATACCGGCAAGGATTACGATGTCAAAGAAGTGGATTGCTGGGCGAACGGGGACAGGGTCTGCCGTTTTAACGGCACAGTAGTTAGTTAAATCGAAAGGAAGGTAGCGGCGCCATCTCCGACAATACAGCTGATACACTATTCTTGTATCTGCGCGATCTTCTGTACTATCCGAATCGCGCCAAACTCGACTACAGGGCCCTCCCCGAAGATTTTCAGGAACTGGGCGAGGGCTTGGTTTATTTTGGCGAAATGCTCACGGAGATGCGAAGGCTGGCGAGGGATATTTCGCGTGGCGATCTGAACTGTCCTCTACCGTCATCTGATAATGAACTTGCGGCGAGCCTCAAATCCTTGCATGCCACGCTCAAGCATCTGACGTGGCAGGCGCAGCAGGTCGCCAAGGGTGACTACAACCAACATGTCAACTTCATGGGCGAGTTCGCGGACGCCTTCAATGAGATGGTATCCCAGCTACGTGAGCGTAGGGACAATCTCACCGATGAAATGAAGGAGATACAGAGAAAGACGAATGACCTCGCCCGTTCCAACAGCCTCTTTGAGACCATCACGAGCATGATGACCGAATGGATAGTCATGATTGACCGTGAGACCGGCGAGCACCTCTTTGCCAATCATCCCGTCAAGAACGACTTGGCCAGTGATCTTTTCGAGCCCCAGCTTTACAATATATTGTTCGACTACGCGAAGGAGATGGGTGAGGAGGACGAGCCCGTCACGGAGGAGTTCTCCCTGCTAAGCGATTTTGCGATACAGTGGTTCAGCGTCATACTATACCCCGTCAAATGGTATGGTCACAATGCCGTGGCCGCGGTACTCACCGACATAACGGATGAGAAGGAGCAGCTACAGGAGCTCGAAAAGGTTGCGTACAAAGATATGTTGACGGGCGCGTACAACCGTCATTTCGGGATGAAGCTTCTGAACGAATGGATAAGCCAGAAAAGACATTTTGTCATCAGCTTTGTAGACATGGATAGGCTCAAGTACGTAAACGATGTATTTGGCCACGCGGAGGGTGACCAGTATATTCTCAAGGTGGCCGAACTGTTGTCACAATTTTCTCCCGACGCCCAGGTTGTGAGGCTCGGCGGAGACGAGTTCATGGTGCTTGCCAGCGATTATACGCTCGAAGAAGCGGACCGTAAGCTGGAGGAGCTTAGGGATGAACTTGTAAAGGAGGAGTATGTCAGCGGTGGTGGCGACATCCGTTACAAGCGTAGCCTCAGCTACGGCAACGTGGAGGTAAAGGAAGATAACGAGACATCTTCCGGTGATCTCCTTTCTACGGCCGACGAGAAGATGTACGAGTACAAGAAATCACACAAGGCGGAACGCCGCGACGAAGCGGGGTGACGCCTGAAATAAGTTAGAGGAAGTATGTTGCGCAGGAGGTTAACGAGATGGATATACTATTCAAAGGCGGCAAGATAGTGACGGCTGACAGCGTTTTCAGGGCGGACGTAGCCGTGTCCGGGGAGAAGGTCGTGGAGATTGGGACGGGCCTGAAGCCGGGCGCCGCCACGGAAATCGTGGACTGTCGCGGCAAGCTCGTTTTGCCGGGTGCTATCGACGCGCATACGCATCTCGCCATGCCGTTCGGCGGCACCATATCCACGGACGACTACGAATCCGGCACGCGCTCGGCGGCGTGTGGCGGTACGACAACCGTATTTGATTTCATCCTACAGGATTTCAAGGAGCCTTTTCCGAAGGCCATCAGACGCCGCGACAAGCTCGCGGCGGAGCAGGCTGTAGTGGACTATTCGTTCCACCTGGCGGTCAAGGACGTGTCGAACGGCCTGCTGAACACGATGGAGGAGGCCGTCGCGATGGGCGTGCCGAGCTTCAAAGTGTTCATGGTCTACGACTTTGGCGTTACGGATGGCGTGTTCTACCAGGTGCTCGAGCACTCGAAGAAGATAGGCGCGCTCATCGCTGTCCACGCCGAAAACAACGAAATGGTGAACTTCCTCACGGCCAAATACCTGGCGGAGGGCAAGACCGCGGCGTGGTACCACTATATGTCGCGCCCCGAGTTCGTCGAGGGAGAGGCGGACGTGAGGGCCATACAGTGGGCAAAGAGCCTGAACGCCGCGCTATACATCGTCCATCTGGCGAACGAACAGGGCGCGGCCGCCGTCGCCCAGGCGAGGGCCGAGGGCTACCCCGTATTCGCCGAGACCTGCCCGCAGTATCTGAACTTCACAAGCGACGTGTACAAGAGGAAGGATGCGGCTCACTTCGTATGTTCCCCCCCCATGAAGGGCAAGGCCTCCCAGCGCGCGCTATGGGAAGCCTTGAAACGCGGCGATATCCAGACGGTCGCCACCGACCACTGCCCCTTCTTGAAGAGCGAGAAGAAGTGGGGGGCGAAGGACTTCACGAAGATACCGAACGGCTGCGCCGGCATCGAGAACATGTACCCCTATATGCTCTCCGAGGCGAGCAAGGGCCATATCACCTACAGCAAGGCTGTGGAGGTATGCTCGACGAACGTGGCCAAGATATTCGGCCTAAGCCACCTCAAAGGGGCCATCGAGGCGGGGCGCGACGCGGACATCGTCGTCTACGACCCGAAGAAGCGCTTCACGGTGACGAACAGGGCCATGCACGGGGCCACCGACCATACGATATGGGAAGGCGCGGAATTGAAAGGCTATCCGGAAGCGACATACAGCCGCGGCAGTCTCGTGTACCGGGACGGCAAGTTCTACGGACGAAAAGGCGCCGGCCGCTTCGTGAAATGCAGGCCCATACGCCTCACCTCGCCTGATTTGCGGAACAACAAATAGATCGATTGCCTTATCCGTTCATCGGGTAATACCTGCTTCCGAGACTGCGGCCGGCGCTTCGGGAATGCGTGTGTGCGCGGCGCCTTCAATCACGTAGACGCCGGAGTTCTCTCCGCTCCCCACTCCGAATAGGGAGGGCGCGGCCACGAGGCGGCGTACCGGCACTTCCACGCGGTAGCGTATGATGCCGCCGGCGTCCGGCGCTTCGTCGGCAGTGACGGATATCTCGCCGGGAGATACCCCGGCCGCTTCCGCGAGCCGCATCGCCGCTTCCGTA
>JAISLZ010000106.1 GCA_031277015.1 Eubacteriales Family XIII. Incertae Sedis bacterium
GGCTGGCGCGTACCCGGCGGGCAGTCCTATAAGGCCGCGAAGTACGGCGTCGAGGCCGACTGGTCCCAGGCGGCGTTCTTCCTCTGCGCGGGCGCCCTCGGCAGGAGGGTGGCCGTGGATGGGCTGTCGCCCGGCAGCTTGCAGGGCGATATGCGCATACTCGGCATACTGAAGGGCGCGGGCTGCGATGTGGACGCTGAGATGAAGATGTTTGCGCGCCGAAGGACCTGCCTGGTCCGTGCGCTCGCGCCGCGTTCGGGCCTCAGGGCCGTGACGATAGATGCCAGGGACATCCCCGACCTCGTGCCGCCCGTAGCCGCCCTAGCCTGCTATCTTGAAGGGGAGTCTCGCATAGAGAACGCCGGAAGGCTCAGAATGAAGGAGAGTGACCGTCTATCCGTCCTCGCGGAGGAACTTTCGCACATCGGCGCGGATATACGTATAGACGGAGATACCTTGGTCATACGCGGCAGGGACAGCTTGGAAGGAGGCAGGGCCGATGCGCATGGGGATCACCGCATAGCCATGGCTCTCGCCGTGGCAGCGATAGGATGCGATGAGCCGGTCGAACTCAGCGGATGGGAGAGCGTGAGCAAATCGTATCCCGGGTTTTGGGGTGACTTTGGTAAAACAGCGAAATATGAGACAGTGAAGGTGTAAGGATCACATGGATACATGGGGCGAGAAATTCAGGATAACTATATTTGGCGAATCGCACGGGCCCGAGGTGGGCGTCGTTATCGAGGGTTTGCCCGAGGGTACGCGCATAGACCACGGGCGCATAGCAAAGGAACTCACGCGCCGTGCGCCGGGGCGGAGTAAATTCAGTACCACGCGCAATGAGAGCGACGAGCCCGTCATCCTCAGCGGTATTGAGGACGGAGTTTCCACTGATGAGCCCATACGTTGCGTGATACGTAACGAAAACCAGCGTCCAGGCGACTACGGTAGCGCGCTACGACCTGGCCATGCGGACTGGACCGGGCTGCTCAAATACGGCCCTTCCATCAGCCGCGCTGGAGGCGGAAGGTTTTCCGGAAGACTCACGGCACCTCTCGTCTTCGCTGGCGCGATAGCGAAGTCCGTGCTCGCGGAACAAGGAATAGATATATTTGGTCGTATCAAAAGCATAGGTAAACTTAGCGACAGCATAGACCTTTCCGCAAAGAGTAGTTATGACACAGGTAGGCTCAAAGCTATATCAGAGAAAGAGTTCCCCGCGGACGACGATATGGAAGATCCATTCAAAGAAGCCATACTTGCAGCCAAAGCGGATGGCGACAGCGTGGGCGGCGTTATAGAATCCGTGGCTCTCGGCGCTATAGCCGGCCTTGGAGAGCCGTTCTTCGGTTCAGTTGAAAGTACGCTTTCCACTTTGTTTTTTTCGGTTCCCGCTGTCAAAGGCGTTGAATTTGGAAAGGGCTTTACGATAACGGAGCTACGCGGCAGCGAGGCTAACGACCCCATAGCCCTTGATGGCGGCAAAGTCATCAGCGAAACGAACAACAACGGGGGCATACTCGGCGGCATAGCCAACGGTATGCCCATCATCGCGCGCGTCGCCGTCAAACCCACCGCATCAATCGCAAAAGATCAGAGGACGGTTGATCCGGGCAAAGGCGGTATAGACGGCGATGAGATGAAGGAGACGACGATAAGAGTGCATGGAAGGCATGACCCTAGCATCGTACCGAGAGCCGTGCCCGTCATTGAGGCGGTGACCGCCATAGGGTTGTTGGATCTTTATTTGAGGTAATGATGAATATCGTACTTATCGGAATGCCGGGTAGCGGCAAGAGCACCCTCGGAAAGAGAGCCGCCAGGGCGCTGGGCATGGAGTTTTTGGACACAGACGTACTCATCGAGGAACATGAAATGCGTCCAATCACCGAGATATTCAAGGTTGACGGAGAGGCGTATTTCAGGGATCTCGAGACCTTGACTATCGAAACGGTCATGAAGACTGCCAAGGTAGGTACGCGCGTTGGGCAGGAAGGAGAGACGCGAGGGTTCATACTTTCCGTCGGCGGTGGTGCGGCCGAGAGCAGTGTTAACGCGGAGTTTTTGCATAGGATAGGCAAGGTCATATTCATAGACCGTCCGCTCGAAGCGCTCGAAAAGAGCATAGCGTACAATGGCAATCGTCCATTGTTGTCTGATAGGGCAAAACTGGTGGAACTTTATGAAAGACGCAGGCCGATATATCTTGAAGTAGCGGATAGGGTCATTGCCAACGGAGGAGACTTTGAGGCAGCGTCATATGAGCTTGTTTTGACGACAAAACTCATGGGTGCGGGTGCGGATTATTTCGTAATCGGCGACCCGATAGCGCATACTCTGTCACCGCGCTTGCATGGGGCGGTCTTTGAAGAATTGTTGAAAATGGGAATCAGTGTTTACGACGTTTCATACGGTGCGATAAAGTTGGCGAAAGAACGGCTCGAATCGGCCATAAGTGATATACGATCCGGTACGTTAAGAGGGCTGAACGTGACGATACCTCACAAAAAAGCCATCATTCCACTGCTTGACGAGGTGAGGGGTGATGCTGAGGTGGCAGGTGCGGTGAATACCGTCGTAAGGGAAGACGGCAGACTCGTCGGTTACAATACGGACATGGAGGGGCTGAATCTCGCCATACAGGCGAGCGGTAGGACGTACCAAGGCGCGGTAGTGACGGTGTGCGGTACGGGTGGAGCGGCGGCCGGCATAGTCAGCAAGGCGTCCGCAGAGGGCGCTGCGCTGGTATATATAATAGGAAGGAACGAGGAAGCGGCCGCCCGCGTAATAGCGTCTGCACGAGCCAAGCCGGCGGGCCGCACAGATGGGGATGAAGCGAATGGCGACGTCCCATGTATCATCATTTTCGTACGCCACGATTTTGAGGATACTGTAGAGCCCCCACATTTTGTGGATGCTCTGGCAGGCACAAATATCCTCATCAATGCTACACCTCTCGGAATGGAAGGGACGGGCAAAGAATTTGCGTCATTTTCGTTTCTCGAAAAATTGCCGACTGGCGCATTCATTTACGATATTGTATACAATCCAAGGGAGACGGCGCTCGTGTGCACTGCGAGGGAACGCGGTATTGCCGCGGAAGGTGGACTTTCCATGCTCGTGTATCAGGGCATACTATCGGACGAGTTGTTCTTAGGTATGAAGCTGGACCGGAAAGCGATCTATGAAGCTGTTTGGGAGAAAATATAGGCGCTGATGGTCCTGTTTCTGAAAGTAGCGCGGCATGGTTTTTTTTAAAATGGTATAATTTAATTACCGCAGAAATATTGCTTCATGAGTGAAAAATTATGATAATCATTCTTAAAGATACAGCTACGCCCGAACAGATAGGCGAACTTCGAGAGGCGATGACGGCCCGCGGTCTCGTAGTGCAGGATATAGTAGGCGAGGAGAAACACATGATGGGCCTCGCCGGGGACACTTTTTCGGTTTCGAACGAGGGACTTGAACGCTACGATTTTGTAGATCGGGTCGTGAAGGTGTCTGAGCCGTACAAACTGGCGGGCAGGCATTTTCATCCTGATGATACAGTCGTGGAAATAGTGGGCGGCGCAATGGTTGGCGCGGGATATTTCGCGGTTATCGCCGGCCCGTGTAGCATTGAGAGCGAGGAACAGATACTTTCCATCGCGCGTGACGTCAAGCGATCTGGTGCGGCAATGCTTAGGGGAGGTGCCTTTAAACCGAGGTCGTCGCCATATTCTTTCCAGGGCCTCGGGCTGGACGGGCTTGAGCTTCTTAAAACCGCGCGGGAAAAAACAGGACTGCCAATCGTTACGGAGCTCATGTCAAACGAATATCTTTCCGAGTTCGAACGCGATGTTGACGTCATCCAGATAGGCGCGCGCAATATGCAGAATTTCTCTCTGCTACGGGAGGTTGGCAGGCTTGGCAAGCCCGTACTCCTGAAGCGCGGGCCGTCGAGCACGATAGAAGAGCTTCTAATGGCGGCCGACTACATTCTCGTTGGCGGAAAGAGTAGCGTGATACTGTGCGAGCGAGGCATACGCACGTTCGAGACTGCGACGCGCAACACCCTCGACGTGTCGGCGGTGCCTGTACTCAAGAGGAAGTCACATCTGCCGGTCGTCGTGGATCCGTCTCACGGTACGGGTTACTGGGATCTTGTTTTTCCTATGGCTCTCGCTTCGGTGGCGGCGGGAGCGGATGGCCTCATCATTGAGGTTCATGATCGTCCGGAGTTCGCGCTCTGTGACGGGCAGCAGTCGATCACTCCCGTGCTTTTCGATAAACTCATGCACAGTATACGTACAGTGCGTGAAGCGGTAATGGAGGGTGGATGAGCAGTATGACATCCGTATTTGTCCGGCATCTATTGCGTGCGGCATGTATATGAAAGGGGACCCATGGACAAGAAAATAGTGGGATTTCGTGAAAGCATTGACCGAATAGACGAAGAATTGGTTTCTCTCTTTGAAAAGCGAATGAAAATCACGAAAGAGATAGGCGACTACAAGCGCGAGCACAACTTGGCTATCTATGACGCGGGTAGGGAACAGGGCATAGTCAGCGCCGCGACGGCGCGTGTGTCCGATGACCTCAAGGGTGAGGTGACCTTGCTCATGCGGTCGCTCATGGCCCTTGCGCGAGAATACCAGCGTGGCCTCCTACTCGGTGGTGAGGAAAAATTTCTTCCCGATCCGCAGGAGCATAGGACTGAGAGTGTGAGGTGCGTCTTCCAGGGTGCGCCGGGCGCTTGGAGCGAACAGGCCGCGCGCAAACTCTTTCCCGGAGCTTCGGTCGAATCAGCGGAATTTTTTGACGATGTGTTTACGGCAGTTAAGCAGGGAGCGGCGGATTACGGGGTCGTTCCGATAGAAAATTCGCAGTCGGGCGCCATAGGGGAGACCTACGATCTGCTACGCAAGTATGGTTGCTATGTCGTCGGCCGCACATGGATAGACATCCGGCATTGTCTGCTAGGTAAACCGGGCGCCAAGCTCACGGATATACGAGAGGTATTCTCTCATCCGGAAGGGTTTCGGCAGTGCCATAGGTTTCTCAAAGACAAGCCATGGGATATGATAGCCATGAGCAATACGGCTGTAGCCGCGGCGCACGTCAGCATCTCGGATGGAGTGAGGGAGGCCGCGATAGGCAGCCGGCTCGCGGCGGAGCTGAATGGCCTCGTACCTATAGCGGAGGACATAATGGATTCAGCCGGCAACCGTACGTCCTTCGTGGTTATCGCGTCGCGTCCGGAGTACACGGAGAAGAGCGATCTCATATCCATAACGTTCTCGCTCGCGCACAGGTCGGGCTCACTCTGTGAGGCGCTGCTTCCGTTTGTTGCATCTGGTCTCAATCTGACGCGAATAGAATCGCGTCCGTCAACGCCAGAGCATTATCGCTTCTTCGCGGAGATGACCGGCAATATTCTAGATCCCGATGTGACTGACACGTTGCGCCACGTGGCCGGCGTTACGGAATACATGGAGGTCATAGGGTGTTACAGGACGATAGAATGAAGAAGGTCGTAGTAATCAACGGCCCAAATCTGAATCTGCTCGGCAAAAGAGAGCCGAGCGTGTACGGTGCGGCAACCTTGGATGAACTGAATGAATGGCTTTTGAGGGCGGCCCCTGATCTCGGCATTGATCTCACCTTTTTTCAGAGCAATGTTGAGGGTGAGATCGTGACAGCTATACAGGAAGCGGGCAGTTCTGATGGCATAGTGTTGAACGCAGGCGCCTATACACATTACAGCATAGCTATCCGTGACGCCGTGGCGGCGGTGCAAGCGCCTGTCGTGGAGGTCCATCTTTCTAATGTCTACTCACGCGAGGATTTCCGCCATGTCAGCGTCATCGGTCCCGTCTGCAGGGGCTCCATCGTCGGGTTCGGGAAAGATAGCTATCTCCTTGCTCTGAAAAGTTTCGTCTGACAATTTGCACGCATACAAAAACCGCAAGTCAGTTTTACTTCATAACATGGCGTATTCAGAAACGAACTTGCGGTCTTGCTTTGCAACGAGATATTCGCGCTAACCGAAATATCTTGCGAGCAGCCCTTGGAAGCCGCTACCATGACGGGCTTCATCCTTGGCCATCTCATGCACGGTGTCATGGATGGCATCATATCCGAGCTCTTTGGCTTTCTTTGCTATGTCGATCTTGCCCTGTGTCGCGCCATGTTCGGCCGCTACGCGTAGTTCGAGGTTCTTCTTCGTGTCAGCGTTCACGACCTCGCCGAGCAATTCAGCGAAGCGCGACGCGTGGTCCGCCTCTTCGAAAGCGTAGCGCTTGTAGGCTTCGGCGATCTCGGGATAGCCCTCCCTGTCGGCTTGCCTGCTCATCGCGAGGTACATGCCGACTTCCGTGCATTCGCCTGTGAAATTCATGCGGAGGCCTTCGACGACTTCCTCGTCAAGCCCCTGCGCGACACCGATCTTGTGTTCGTCAGCGAATACGAGCTTGCCGCTCGCCTGCTCTGTGAACTTCCCGGCGGGCGCCCCGCACTGTGGGCAGCTGTCCGGTGCCGCCGTCCCCTCGTAGACATAACCACAGATGCTACATACATATTTGCTCATTTGTTTACCTCCTTATAGGTACTCAACACCACTATAACGAATTTATATAAACCTCTATTCCTATTATTATCCCTTCCTGAAATTATGTCAAGCACATCTTGATAGTTTTTATCAAGTTTATTTTAACAGATGCTGCTCGTAGGAATTGACTTGCTGGCACAGGGTACAACCGTACGTTGTTATCAAAGGTAGCTGACCTTGTCCAATTGCTATTTACAAGGAGGGGTGGGCTATTGTATAATCCTCTATGAAAGCGAGCGCGGCGCTCGCTTCGCTTTTCTCATATTGCGGGCCCATAGCTCAGCTGGATAGAGCAACGGTCTTCTAAACCGTGGGTCGCAGGTTCGAATCCTGCTGGGCTCGCCATTTAGTGTCGCGGTATGGCTCGTTCTTTACCCACCGGATGTGAGCCGCACTTGACACGCGGAAGGGCGTTCAGTTAGAATAATAAAGTTGACCGGAAGCGGGAGAATCTTTCTGCGCAGGAGGAGTCGCCCGAAAGTGATGGGGTATAGCCAAGTGGTAAGGCAACGGACTTTGACTCCGTCATCGTAGGTTCGAGTCCTGCTACCCCAGCCAAGGCGCGTGTAGCGCCGCCGGGGTGCATGACCCATTAGCTCAGCTGGTAGAGCACTTGACTTTTAATCAAGGTGTCCGGAGTTCGAAACTCCGATGGGTCACCAACAGCTAGGAGGAGTAGCGAAGCGGCCATAACGCGGCGGTCTTGAAAACCGTTTGGGTGAAAGCCCACATGGGTTCGAATCCCATCTCCTCCGCCAACAGGACATGGAGAAGTACTCAAGAGGCCGAAGAGGGCGGTTTGCTAAACCGTTAGGTCGGAAATAACCGGCGCCAGGGTTCGAATCCCTGCTTCTCCGCCACACGGAAAAGTCCGGGTAACGGATTTCTTCGCGGCAGA
>JAISLZ010000077.1 GCA_031277015.1 Eubacteriales Family XIII. Incertae Sedis bacterium
ACAAAGGCGTACGGCGCCGAGGTCATACTCCACGGCGACGTCTACGACGAAAGCTTCAACAAAGCGGTGGAACTGGCCGAACGCAACGATTTTACATTCATCCACCCGTTCGACGACTACCATGTAGTATGCGGGCAGGGTACCATCGCCCTTGAAATACTTACGGAGATCCCGGATGTGAATGAGATACTCGTGCCTATCGGCGGAGGCGGCCTCATCGGCGGTATCGCCCTCGCGGCCAAAGCCATAGCACCCAAGGCTAAGATCATCGGCGTGGTTCCCAAGGGCGCCCGCTCCATGAAGATATCGCTCGACGAAGGGCGCGTCAGCCGCCTCGCCGAGGTGAAGACCGTCGCGGAGGGCGTGGCGGTGAAGCAGCCCGGCGACCTGACGTTCGCCATCGCGCAGAAATATGTGGATGACATAGTGACCGTGTCCGAGAAGGATATCATGGAGAGCGTGCTGCTCATGATAGAAAAGCATAAGTTCATAGCGGAGACTGCCGGGGTTGTCCCTGTCGCGGGGCTGAAAAAGAGAGCGAAGCCGGGCAAGAAGATCGTGTGCGTCATGAGCGGCGGCAATATAGACACGGTTACGCTCAGCTCCATCATCAACCAGGGCATGATCAGCCGGGGGCGCATCATGTGCTTCTCCGTGGAGCTGCCCGACAGGCCGGGGCAGCTAGTCGCCGTCGCGACTCTCCTCGCCGGTCTCGGCGCTAACGTCATAGAGCTAGAGCACAACCAGTTCAAGGCCGTGGACAGGTATTCGGACAAGGTCGCCCTCGAGGTGACCGTGGAGACTAACGGGCCCGAGCACATCGGGGAGGTCCTGGGGGCGCTCGAGGATGAAGGCTATGCGGTGACGAGGATATATTGATGATATTCGGGGAGAAAAAAAAAGGTTTTTTCGGGAGGCTCCAGGAGCGGATATCTGACGTCATAACGCGACGCCCGAAGGTCGACGAGGCCATGCTAGACGAGCTAGAGGAGATACTCATAACATCGGACATCGGTATGGAGACGTCCATGCGCATCATAGAGAGGCTCAGGAGCGATATACGGGAACAGCGTATATCGGAGGCAGGTGATGTAGAGGCCCAGATCGCGCGCATCGTCGCGCAGCTTGTCGACAAGGGCGAACGCCTGAAGATGCCCGGCGCCTACCCGCTCATCGTGCTCATGATAGGAGTGAACGGAGGCGGCAAGACCACGACGATAGCGAAGCTCGCGAAGATGTACATCGCTCAGGGGCGCTCTGTACTGCTCGCGGCGGCGGACACCTTCCGGGCGGCCGCGGCCGATCAGCTCGCCGTATGGGGCCAGCGCGTAGGCGTGGATGTGATAAGGGGGGCGGAAGGGGGAGATCCTTCGTCGGTCATCTTCGACGCCATCCGTGCAGCCAAGGCAAGGGGTATCGACGTGCTCATATGCGACACGGCCGGCCGCCTGCAGAACAAGCGCAACCTCATGAACGAACTCGAGAAGATGGGCAAGGTCATAGCGCGCGAATACCCGGAGGCGGCGCGTGAGAATCTGCTCGTTCTCGACGCCACGACGGGCAAGAACGCCGTCAGCCAGGCCAAGGAGTTCGGCACGGTGGCAGACGTTACGGGGCTCGTCGTAACGAAGCTAGACGGCACGGCCAAGGGCGGCGTCGCGGTCACCGTGTCCGACGAGTTCGACCTCCCCATCAAGTTCATAGGCGTAGGCGAAAAGCCGGAGGACCTCGCCCCCTTCGACCCCGCCGCCTTCGCGGAAAGTATATTGGAAAACAGTGATAAGAAATAGGCGCAGGATTTTTTTTGCAGAGCAAGGCGTGCGAGCGATTGGGAGCGGAGCATACACAGAAGTATGTGCGCATAGGATGAGACTCGATTTCATCTCGCAGCTGCACCCAATTGCGAGCAACAACGCAGCTATGCGAAAAAAAGACAAGCCTTCGGAGGCAAGATGAGTCTTCCTATCGTCGCCATAATAGGCCGTCCCAACGTCGGCAAATCGACATTTTTCAATAGGATTGTCGGAGGGCGCGTCGCCATAGTCGAGGACACGCCCGGCGTCACGCGTGACCGCATCTACGCTGAGGCCGAGTGGAACGGCAAGGCTTTCGCGCTCGTAGACACGGGCGGCATTGACCCTGATACGGACGACGTGATCCCCGCGCAGATGCGCGAGCAGGCGCAGGCCGCGATGGACATGGCCACGGTCATCATATTCATCGTAGACGGCAAGGAGGGACTAACGCCGGCGGATGAAGATGTGGCGCAGATGCTGCGCCGCACGCGCACGCGCGTCGTACTCGTCGTGAACAAGGCGGACGGCGCGGATCGCGAGGCGCTCACCTACGACTTTTACGCCCTCGGACTAGGGGATCCGGTCGCCGTATCTGCCGCGAACATGACCGGTCTGGGCGACGCGCTCGACGCTGTAGCCGTCGGCCTTCCGGACAGCCCGGATGGCGAGGAGGCGGACGAAGATGATGACAGCGTACGCGTCGCCGTCATAGGCAAGCCGAACGTCGGCAAGAGTTCGCTCATCAACGCCCTTATCGGCGAGGACAGGCTCATCGTATCGGACATCGCGGGCACGACGCGCGACGCTATTGACACGCCTTTTGAATCCAGTGGGCGTAAGTTCACCCTCATAGACACGGCCGGCATCAGGCGCCGCGCCAGGGTCACAGGGAACATCGAGCGATACAGCGTCGCGAGGGCCATTGCGGCGATAGAGCGCAGCGACGTGTGCCTGCTCATGATAGACGCGCAGGACGGCGTAACGGACCAGGACAAGAGGATAGCCGGGCTAGCGCACGAATCCGGCAAAGGCATAGTCGTCGTCGTCAACAAATGGGACCTCATCGAAAAGGAGACGGGCACGCTCGAACGATACAGGGAAAAAGTCCGCAAGGAGCTGCCGTTCATGAGCTACGCTCCGGAGCTGTTCATCTCCGTTGCGACGGGCCAGCGTTTCAGGAACGTTATGGACATGGCCGAAGCCGTAGCCGAGAACCGCGCCATGCGCGTCCCTACGGGGAAGCTCAACAGTCTCGTGCGCGACGCCATGCTCATGAAGCCGCCGCCGTCCGCCAAGGGGAAGAGCCTGAAAATCTATTACGCGGCCCAGGTAAGCGTCAAGCCGCCGCTGTTCTCATTCCAGGTCAACAGCCGCAGCCTCATGCACTTTTCCTACGCCCGGTACCTCGAAAACCGGATCAGGGACGCGTACGGCTTTGCGGGCACGCCCATCAAATTCGTCTTTCGCGAGAAGGAGGGGAATAGCAGAAATGAGGCAAAAAATGAGCATTAGAGGAACGCTGATCAATTCTATGTTTTCTTGGACTTGTGGAGGATGATAAAGGATGACGTCTCTTCTGTCGGCGCACTTGGAATCCTTCGCTCATGCGGGCCTGCCGCCCGCGCTGCTCGTCTGCATAGCCGTGGGCTGCTACTTCATAGGCAACATCAACCCGGCGATACTCATCGGGAAGGCGTACGGCGTCGACGTAAGGAGCGAGGGCTCCGGCAACGCCGGCATGACGAACGTGATGCGCACGGTGGGCAGGAAGGCCGGCATATTTACCTTTGCGATCGATGTGCTCAAAGGTCTGCTGCCGACACTGGCCCTTATCCATACCGTCGGGGCTCCCTTCGGCATGATGTGCGGCGTTATCGTGGCGATCGGGCATATATGGCCGGCCGTGTACGGGCTAAAGGGAGGCAAAGGGGTGTCCACATGCTTCGGAGTGGTACTTGCCTTCAACGCCGTGCTCGCGCTCATACTGATTGCGGTTGTGCTGTTATGCGCCGTTATCACAAAGCGCGTTTCGGCGGGCACGCTCGTCGCTTGCGCCTGCGCGGCGCCGATAGCGTACTTCATGGCGCCGATGGATGCCCCCGCAATGCTCGCGATAGCCGTCCTCGTAGTTATCAGCCACAGGGCGAACATAGCCAGGTTGGTTAAAGGTGCGGAGCCTAGAATGAGCTTCGGAAAGAAAGACGAACAGTGACAACGCGATACGCAAAAAAGACAAGTATTCACGCAGGATTTTTTGTGTATCGCTAGGAACGCGAACGAGCGAGCCGGGCGTGTACCCAAACGTACATAACCGGCGATCAAGCGAGCAGTGACAACGCGATACGCAAAAAAGACAAGTGAAAAGAAAGGGAAATATATGGCGAACATAGGCATCATCGGCGCCGGCTCATGGGGTTCGGCCCTCGGCAATCTTCTCGCGGAGGCGGGGCATGGCGTGAGGATATGGGATATAGACAAGGGCATCATCGCCGACATCAGGGACAACGGCAGGAACAGCAGATATCTGCCCGGCGTGGAACTGTCCGGGAAACTGAAAACGGCGGGGACGGACGAGGAAGCTGTCTCCGGGGCTGACATAGCCCTGTT
>JAISLZ010000029.1 GCA_031277015.1 Eubacteriales Family XIII. Incertae Sedis bacterium
GGATCTTGGGGCGGACTACTTCAACAATCTCAACAAGCAGGAGATTGTGAAGAGGACGGTCAAACGCATTGAATCGCTGGGGTACAAGGTGACCCTGGAGGAATTGTCGGCAGCGTAGCCAACCTTGTGTCACGCTCCATCCATGAGGAGTATATTTCGCCACCATAGGTGGGTGCTGTTGTTGAATTGTCTATAGAGAGGAGAGTGTCCTCGAACCGGCCTCGGGATGGTTTCATAATAGTGTTAATTTGCGATATCCAATGGAAGCTAACCTTTCGTCCGCAACCTGCGGATATCCATATGGCATCTCAGCAAGACTGATCAAAGCTTCCTCAGATCGCCTCCGCCATTTTAAGAGCGGACATTGGCGCAGCCAACTGCGCGCCGATGTAACGGATTATGTCATGCAAATCGGTTTCGGCAGGCTCTGATATGTCGACCCTATACCCGGGCATCGGCGATATTTTGCTTCAGGTCGCGCGTGACATCCGCAAGCGGGCGCTTTTGTCCTTTTTTAACCGCCGTCATGCCTTCGTCAAGAAGGGGATAGAGTTCGAGTTTTCCGTTGAGCGACTCAAAAATTTCAATGCTCATAACCGCTAGATCACCCTGACCGTTTTTGGTGATGAAGACGGGTTCCCGGCTCTCGTGGCAAAACGCGGATATTTCATTGGTAATGATTCAGCAAATCCGTGCTGGATTTAATGTTTGGCATAATATCGCCTCCCTAAAGGGCTTACGGGGATTCCGTAAACCCGTGTTATTTCTGGCGTGCCCGGCGGGATTCGAACCCGCGGCCTTCGGCTCCGGAGGCCGACACTCTATCCAGCTGAGCTACGGACACGTATTTTGTCTTGGGAAGCGTTTCGTAAGCCGGGTCCTGTCTTGTCCAGTCATTTATCTGCGCGATCGTACCCGGGAGTCAGCGGGCCGCCTCAACCTCCCCTATTCGATCTTGCTCCTGGTGGGGCTTGCCAGGCACACGCGTCGCCGCGTGTCCGGTGAGCTCTTGCCTCGCCTTTTCACCCTTGCCCGGTTGCCCGGGCGGTATATTTTCTGTGGCGCTTTCCTTGGGTTCGCACCCACAGGAGTTTCTCCTGCACCATGCCCTGCGGAGCCCGGACTTTCCTCCGCCGGCCGAACCGGCGGCGACTGGATGAAACACTTCCCACTCGGTATTCTAGCATAAATAACGGCCAAGTGCTATGATATGTAATTGTTTGGCAAATTTTGACTGAAGGAAACGCCGATTGATTTGCCGAAACGAAATTTAGCCGTTTTGGGATGCAGACAGTATCAGGGTTTAAATCTTTGCCCTTTAGGCCCTTATCAATAAATCAGCGTTTCCTGAAACGAACGGGGTGAACTTTTTGCACGACGCTTCTAAGATACGCAACGTGGCCATTATAGCTCACATAGACCACGGCAAAACCACGCTCATCGACTCGATATTCCGCGCGGCCCGCACTTTCCGCGAGAACGCCAAAGTCGAGGAACGCGTCATGGATGGGCTCTCGCTGGAACGAGAACGCGGGATCACCATCAAGGCGAAGCACTGTTCCGTTTACTGGAACGGATACAAGATCAACATAGTCGACACCCCAGGGCACGCCGACTTCTCCGGCGAGGTCGAACGGGTGCTGTCCATGGTCGACTCCGTCCTGCTCCTTGTAGACGCCAACGAAGGACCGATGCCGCAGACGCGTTACGTCCTGATGCGCGCCCTCAAACTCGGTCTGCGTCCGATAGTGGTGGTGAACAAGGTCGATCGCCCCAACGCGGCGCCGGACTCGACGCTCGACAAGACCTTCGACCTCTTCATCGAACTGGGCGCCACCGACGAACAGTGCGAATTCCAGGTGTTGTACGGTTCCGGGCTCGACGGCTGGATGACGAAAGAGATGTCGGAGGAATGCGGCAAGAGCGGCGAGATGGACGACCTGTTCAAGACCATAGTCGATTTCGTCCCCCCTCCGAAAGTTCACGAGGGACGCCCATTTCAGATGCAGGCCAGCACCATAACATGGAGCGACTATCTGGGCCGCATCGCCGGAGGGCGAATCGTGAGCGGGGCTTTGAGGCGCGGCGACAGGATTCTCGTCACCCGCACCCGCAAACTCGGCGCGGACGACGAATTCGAAATAGTCTCCCAGCGCGAGGAAACGGCGGCGCACATATTTCTGACCGAAGGGCTGGAACGCGCGGAAGTCGAGGAGGCGAGCGCCGGCGAAATAATATGGCTCTCGGGCCCCGACGAGATAACGCTGGGCGACACGCTGTCGTCGTCCGCGCTGGCCGGTTCTCCCATGCCGCCGCTGGATATCGAGGAACCGACCGTGTCGATGCTCTTCCTCGTCAATACCGGCCCGTTCGCCGGGGAGGACGGCGACGCGGTGACCCTTCGGCGGATAATGAGCCGCCTCGAGCGCGAAGCCCGCGTCGACCCGGCGCTCCGCGTCGAGGACATAGGACGCCCCGACGGGGTGAAAGTTTCAGGAAGGGGCGAGCTGCACCTCGGCATACTGATAGAGGAAATGCGGCGCGAGGGTATGGAGTTCTGCATATCGCGCCCCGAAGTGATAACGCAGACCGCCCGCGACGGCACGCTGCTCGAACCTGTTGAGGAACTCGTCATCGACATACCGGAGGAATATCAGGGAGTCGTGATACAAAAACTGGCCCTCCGCAAGGGCGAGCTGAAAAACATGGAGAACGGCGGGCTGGGCACGCTGAAACTCGAGTTCCGCATCCCTACGAGAGGACTCATAGGCTACAGGGGAGAATTTTTGACAGACACGAGAGGCATGGGAATACTGACGGCGCGAATCGTCGGATACGCGCCCTGGGCCGGCGAGATGGTCTCGCGTTCGCGTGGCTCGATGGTGAGCATGGATTCAGGCATAGCGACCAGCTACAGCCTCGAAAACCTTCAGGAACGCGGCACGCTCTTCCTCAAGCCTGGCGACAAGGTGTATTGTGGCATGGTCGTCGGCGAAAGCTCCAAGACCACGCGCGACCTCCCATGCAACCCGGCCAAGCGCAAACAGCAGACGAACCACCGCTCCGCGACAAAGGACGCCACGATAGTCCTCGACGTGCCGCGCGTGATGACGATAGAGTCCTCGCTCGAATGGATAGAGGACGACGAGCTGGTCGAGGTGACGCCGAAATCGGTGCGCATCCGCAAGACGATCCTCGACCCGACCGAGCGCAAACGCGCCGAAAACAGGGGAAACGCCGCAGCCTGATAGATTTGCGCGCGTAAATGACGTTATGTTATAATCGGCCCACCTTTCACCCGGACCGCCGAGCCGTTGCGGGCTGCGGCGGCCTGAGTCAGAGGATTCGCAATCATGGGAGTGAACGAAGTGATCGACAAAGAATTGAAAACGCAGGTAATTGAGCAGTACAAGACGCACGACGCGGACACAGGCTCGCCGGAAGTTCAGGTGGCTATCCTCACGACGCGCATCAGACAGCTCACGGAACACATGAAGATACACAAGAAGGACTTCCATTCGCGCCGCGGCCTCTTGGTGATGGTCGGCAAACGCCGCAAGCTGCTCCAGTATCTCCGCGAAAAGAATTTCGGCCGCTATCAGAACCTGATACAGAGTCTTGGCCTGCGCCACTGAGAAGAACATCCGAAAAACCGCCCCGGATTGATATGGGGCGGTTTTTCCAACGCCGCGGCGCCCTGACCTCGATTATTTGGGATGTCCGCGGGCGCAGCGAATTTTACCCTTAAACCAAACGTAGTAATGGGTCGAGGCATTTATCAAGACAGTCATAGGCAATTT
This sequence comes from Eubacteriales Family XIII. Incertae Sedis bacterium, assembly GCA_031277015.1. Taxonomy (GTDB): domain Bacteria; phylum Bacillota; class Clostridia; order Peptostreptococcales; family Anaerovoracaceae; genus JAIRPC01. The sequence goes on from JAISLZ010000029.1 coordinate 3,801, forward strand.
TGGCATCAAAAAAGCCATACTGTTTCATGATATTGACACACCTCTTTATGTAGCAGCTTGATGCTACGCTGATTATACCACTTCGGCGATGTTTTTTCTATCATCTCTCAAGTGGGGATGTTTAGAGGTTCCCGATATTATATTTCGACAGCAGGCAAAGACGAAGAGTTGATCAGGGAATACATTCGTAAGCAGGAAGCAGAAGACAAGTAGTATGATCAACGTAGCTTATTCGACTGGCCTCTTTAGCGGCTCAAGGTTTTAGATCGCTTTGAGCGGTTCACAAAATCAAGCCCCCGGCTATGCTGGGGGTACATGATTGGTCATTTTATGGTCTCCTGTTGTTTTTGTCGCCCGGTTCTCGGACGCAAATCACAGTTTAATACAGGTGTTCAGTTTCAGCGTCGCGACTGTTCAGTTTTAGCGACGCAGTTGTTCAATTTGGTGCGCCGTATTCAGACTTTGTCGATTAGCGACCGGCTAGCTGCGTACCGATGAGATCCTCAAGCAGGTACAGACCGCCCTTGTAACCGGCATAGCCAGTCGATATTATTATGCGGTTGATGACCGGGAAACTGACCGAAAGTAACGGTCCGCCGAGTACATCTGCAAGCTTGCGGTCGATAGTGCTGCCGAGTACGAACACCGGCTGGATATCCGGGTAGTAGTCGTCCGAGAGAAACTGCGGATGCTTCCGCTCAATGTACTGTTGTATCTTAAATGTATCCGTTTCAAAAACAAGCTCTGGTTCAGTGGTGAAATCCTCAGCTTCAAAAGCTTCGCGGAGGATTTGCTTCTGTTCTTCATCGATATCATCTGTTACGAACACAAAACGTGGAATCCAGCCTATCTCTTGATCAAGATACTTCGTATAGGGTATGGCGCCAGTTCCGTTTGCCACTATGACCGCATAGTTCTGAAAGTCTGTATCGGCGTTGACGTCTGTAGCGCGGTCCACATACTCGTAGTAGATACGCAACTCATCGGTAAGGACGTTATCCACAAGCTCGCGATCCAGCCCGAGCCTTTCAGCCACCTGTCTGATGAAGACCGTTGTGGCAGTGGCACCTATAGGAAGATCACTAATAAGATAATCAATGCCGTGCGATTCTTTGATTCGTTTCGCTGCTTTCACGCCGTAAAGGCGGGAAAGCACTATGTTCAGCGACGCTTCACCGGCGCGGCGGAGATTTTCGTGACTCTGCTCCGATGTGACAAAGGTGTTTGCCCTGAGTCCAAGTCTTCTGAGAATACGGCTCAACTCATCAAGATCTCCGCGGAAATACGGATCGTAGGACGGCACGAGACCGATTAAGTTGACAACATCAGCCTTTTTTTCTTCGCTGATAGGTATATATTGCGCAAACAACTCATCAATGAGTCTTTCATATCCGTAGTAGGAATTTCCCTTGAAACCGCCCGCTTCAAGAAAGATGACTGGCTTTGGCAAATCACCCTGTGACTGGAGTACAGCCTTGGCGTCATCCCCTATGATGTCCGGTACGCATGATGTGGTGAGAACGAACAGATCGCCTTCCATCACATCGAATACGTTTTCAAGCTCTGCCTGTAGTTTTTTCTCACCTCCGAAAACCACCTCCGTCTCGGATATGTTCGTGCTCGGCATACCAAAGTATCCGGCATAGCCGGTTCCATAGTAACCGCCGAGCAATATCCCTTGCGCGAGAGCGCCGCCGCAGCCCTGCGCCCCGTGTATGATAGGTATTGTATTCGGTAGTGAACCAGCTGTAGCAAGCACTCCTCCGAGCATGCAAGAGAACCTTGGTCTTTCAATAGCTCCACACGGTGTAGACATCAGATACTGCTCCTTTCTTCGCGTGCTACCCCTCCTGCTAAATTCGCATACAGCGCGGTAGATAAATATCGCTCGCCAGTATCGGGTAGTAATACAACGATATTTTTTCCCTCAAACTCCCTGCGCCCTGCCAGTATTGTTGCCGCAAATAAGGCAGCGCCTGAGGAGAAACCTACTAAAAGACCTTCCTTTCTCGCGACTTCTCGGGATGTCTCTATCGCCTCGTTGTTTTTAACGCGGAACACTTCGTCAGCTATATCACGGTTGAACACCCTAGGGATGAAGCCCGCGCCTATACCCTGCAACGCGTGCGGTCCGGGGGGCTCACCAGATATCACAGAAGAGTCATATGGCTCGACGGCAATCACCTTCACGCCCGAAACCTCGCGTTTCAAAACTTCTCCGACGCCTGTAAGTGTTCCACCAGTGCCAACGCCGCTAACAAAAGCCGCTACCTCTCCGCCGGTAGCTTCCAGAATCTCGAGCGCGGTGGTTTTCCTGTGTACCTCAGGGTTCACTGTATTGTTAAACTGTTGCGGGATAAAAGATCCTATGATCTGTGCGCTCAGTTCCTCAGCTTTGCGGATCGCGCCCTTCATTCCCAGCGCACCAGGCGTCAGCACGATCTCCGCGCCCAGCGCTTTGAGCAGCGTCCTGCGTTCGACGCTCATTGTTTCAGGCATCGTGAGTATAATCTTGTATCCTTTCGAGGCCGCCACGAAGGCGAGTCCGATTCCAGTGTTCCCGCTCGTCGGTTCGATGATAACACTGCCTTCTGACAGCAGACCTTTTTCCTCCGCGTCTTCGACCATCGCAAACGCGATCCTATCCTTGACACTGCCGAGCGGATTGAAATACTCGAGTTTTGCAAGCAACGTCGCACCGAGGGATCGTTCTTCAGCATATCTGTTCAGCCTCAAAATAGGCGTATCGCCTATCAAGTCCGTCAGTTTGTCAACAATCTTTGTCATAGTACCGCCCTCTCTGTCATACAAGCCCTCTGCCTAGTTTTGTTCCACAATATAATGGTCGAAATCCTTTTCATACCACTCATCAGTGAATGGCAGTTTGATATTACGGCCGAGGTTCTTTGCGTAATTGGTATTGCGCAATGTCCGTTCTATACGCCTTGCGAGTTCGTACGCTCCCTTATATCCAAAAAATGTGAACCTCTGCGCGTAAATAGTAATGGACGGGATGCCGAGCTTGTTCAGCCAAACGCCCTGTCCCGGATGAGAGATAGCCATATCCGGTTTCACCTTTCGTACCATATTCACAAGTTCAGAACTCTGATTCGATATTGCCGAAGGAATATCACCCATAAGGTCTTCCACTTCCTCGAAAAGATCATTTCCGAACTTGTCGTAATTGAAGTTGCGCATTCCGGCCACCCGCATACCGAGTTCACTGGCCAACAGCGCCGCTGTGCCCACGCGCATGTAACCACCCGTAATGATGATACTCTTTCCCTGTACCTTTTCCCTGATCGGAGCAAGGGCTTTCTTCAATTTCGCCTCTTCCTTATCAAGTATTGCCTTTGCCTCATCCTCAAGTCCGAAGAATGTCGCTATTTCGGTCACAAACTGTCTCGTTGAACTGCTGCCGATCGGGATCGGCGGAAGCACGTAAGGCATACCATAATTCTGCTTGAGATACTCTATGAAATAGAGGTCGTGGACATGGCAAAGCGCGACATTGAGTACAGCTTCCGTCACATAGCGCCATTGATCCGGTTCCGTGAACTCCATGAATATCCGCACGTTCAGCCCCAGAGCTTCGAGTAGCCTGCGTATTTCAGCTTCATCCGACGCACTTATGGATATGGCATTGAAGAGATTTACTGTGTGGTTCTTCTTGTACTCATACTCCGCCACCTTCACCTCGTAGAGTTGATCGCTAGGATCAAAGGGCTCGAAGTCAACATGGGGTGTTGGTTGTAAAGGCAATCCTGAACGAATGATTCCATGATAAACCACGTCATAACCGGATGAGAAGACCTTTGCTTTGAATCCCGGGCAGTGCAGCGGTATGAGCGGTGCCGAGACTTCATTTTTCAAATCGTCGAGCAACGTGTCGATATCATCCCCTATAATCGATGGCGTGCAGGTCATGAGCACGAAAATAGTACTCGGCCTGAAGCGGCGATCCGCCTCTATGATAGCATCCCTAAGTTTACTCTCACCTCCACTAATCACATCTGATTCTTTCAAATTCGTGGAAAACCAGCGCGCACTGTTCATTTTCACGCCCCTCGGCTGGCCGTAAAGTCTGATCGTAAAATCCATCGTATGGCTCTGAGAGCCGCAACCCACAGGTCCATGGGAGATGACCACCGAATCTTTAATTGAGAACCCTATGAAGTTTGCCACTGTCATCTGGCAGAGCGAGGCTTGCGAGAACGACCTATCCGCGTTCACTATGCAGCCGTTGCAGGCCTTGTCCACCATATCGCGCACGCAACCACCGTATGTGTGGCCCGCAACCCTTGTAATTTCCCTCTTCTCCGGAAATTTCGTGTTATAGTTCACTTCGAGCACGTTGTCATCAATCCGCTGACTACCGTCATCCTTTTCTGTCATTTTTCTTCCTCCCCATTTTTTGATCGCTCATACATCTCTATCTTTAGCTGATTCGCTCGACCGGCATCCATGCCGGTCGCCGATTCGTTGCGTTGTTCGCCGACTCACCATCTCTTTGTCTGAGACAACCTGAAACTCAGATTATGGAATGGCATTGTATGTTCCGGTCTCGCTATTCCTTGTTAGTGTTAATGTATAATGTGTAGTAGACGCTCGAGGATCGGTTTTCGTTCCTATATTCCGCTTCCGTCGGACTGGACTTCTATGGGCGTCACACCTACATATATCTTGTCTCCATATTCCATTTCATTAATATGCACCTTCACCTGGAAGGCCTTTTTCATATTCTCTTCACTAATAATATCCCGGATCGCGCCATATAGATTCTTACTGTGATGAATGAGTAAAAGTCCACTGTCGGCAATTTTAATGGCGTGCTCCGGGTAGTGGGTATTTACGAGAACACCCACGCCGGTACTGTGCGTCAAGGTCTTGAGCAATTCGAGTACTATCAGCTGATTCTTGAAATCCAAATTCGACTCAGGCTCATCAAGTATGATGATTTCCGGTTTTGTACAAAGCGCTCTGGCGATGAGCACCATTTGCAATTCGCCACCACTCATCTGTGTACATTTCTTACCATGCAGATAACTGATGCCGACGAGTTCCATTGTCTCATCTACAATCCTCCTGTCCTCCTTGCTCGGTTGAGAAAATACGCTGAGCCTTGCGGCTCTCCCGAGCAGGATCATGTCTTCAGCGGAAAGTGCTAGGTTCATGTTTTTCGCCTGGGGCACATAGGCAATCCGCCTTCTTATATCGACTGGCTTAAACTCACGCATATCCCGTTCGTCTATGAATGTCCCGCCTTTAGACCATTGAAGAAATCCGAGCGCACACTTCAGCAACGTTGTCTTACCAACACCATTGGCCCCGAGCACAGCGAGTATCTCTCCCGAATGCAGCGTGAAATTGATATCGCTCAAAATTTCCCGTTCACCATATCCAAAATGGCCGCCTCTAACTTCTAGAAGCATTTCTATCACATTCCCCTCTACAGCTCAGCACCACCGGTCTTACGAAGGAGCCCGATGAAGAGCGGTGCGCCAACCATGGCGGTCAATATGGACACAGGTATTTCAGCCGCAAGAATACTCCTCGCTATTGTATCAATGACGACCATAAGTGTTGCCCCTATCGCAAGGCTTGCAGGGAGTATCTTGCGGTTGTCGCTTCCATATATCATCCTTGCCATATGCGGTACGAGCAATCCGATCCAACCCACCTGTCCGCAGAGTGCCACAGCCGCCGCCGTACACAGTGTGGCACTCACCATGACACAGTTCCGAAGCGATCTGACATTCGGCACGATGGATTTCGCTTCATCGTCTGGCAGAGACAGCACATTCAACCTCCATCTGAGAAGCCACAAAAGTGTGAGTCCACTCGCGATGAAAGGTATACACATCATGAGATTCTTGAATGTGGCTCTCGTCATGGACCCCATGAGCCAAAATGTGATGGCTGGCAGCTTGTCGGAGGGGTCGGCCGCATACTTAACAAGCGATATCAGGGCGTTGAACAAAGCCCCCACTACCATACCCGCGAGTATCACCATCAAAAAGCTGGCACCGTTTTTTGTTCGGCTTATCAGTGCAGTGATGCCGAGCGCCACAAGGCCAAATACAACTGCGCCGACCTGCACAAGCAACATATTGTTTGATAGAAGCAAAAACAACACCGCACCGAACGAGGCTCCGGTCGCCACTCCCAACGTGTCGGGTGTGGCAAGCGGATTACCAAAAAGTGACTGAAAAGCCGCTCCGGAACCCGCAAGGCCAGAACCCACTAGCATGGCTAAGAGTATCCTCGGAAT
>JAISLZ010000036.1 GCA_031277015.1 Eubacteriales Family XIII. Incertae Sedis bacterium
CGCAGGAATCGTTCTACGGCCACATTAAGGATGAAATGGATATCTCTCAGTATACAACGTTTGATGGAATACATCAGGTAGTCAGCGACTGGACTGACTACTATAACTTCGTAAAAAACCGTTTTTTTGTAATCAAATCTCAATCATGGGTTTGGATTTTCCTATCTCCTGTTGCTCACAAGACTCTTGAACGGTATGCGGTTGTCGAGGTGCGATTGCACAAAAACTCCTACCAGGTCATAAGCAATTTATCATGAACCTGCTCGCCATCCATTTTACTCCCATTGTTTTGTAATCTGTCAATCATTGATGTTCCGCAGTTAATCGTCAATTCGCGCTCAAACAGCCCTCTCGGTATTTGCGCCGAAATGTCCTTTTTCCTCGACTCGCGAAATCCATTGATCGACAACAAAACATACACGCCTCGCCTCTTACACTCATAAATCTTGCGCCACAACTCGCCGATATCAAATTGCTGAGAGCCATACAAAATGCTTTGGCTATGAGTATATGGGGGATCACAATAAACCACATCTCCAGCTTTCGGACGATCCATGGCAAGGCTATAATCCAACACCGAAAAATCGACATTCTGTATTAATGTTGACCATTCTTTCACCCGGCGCGAAAAGGTTGATGTCTGCAAAGGTTTATGCGGTCCTCTTGGTGTACTCATATAGCCGTCCGCTTTTCTAAATCTGATAACCCCCGAATAGCAGGTCCGTGATAACAAACAAAAGTCCCACGGGTTTGGATTTGTATTGAATCTGTTACGGATAGATGAATATTTTTCATCGGGATCTTTATTATACTCTTCCACTTGTTCGGAGTAATATAAAATCAGTCTATCGGGTTCCTTCTTGGTAATGTTGAAAATATCAATCAGGAACGGCAGCACATCACTTGCATATACATTCGAAAATGAAGGGAACATTTCGGAGTAGCGTCTATTTAATAATTCCGCTAAGACCGCCCCACTTCCTAAAAACGGCTCATAATAATCTTGGAACGCATATGGCATATTGCTCACAATTGCTGACGCGAAACGTTGCTTGTTTCCCACCCATTTCAGTAATCCTGGTACCACTTCTGTATAACCTCCATACGATACGTCACTTATAGTCTGTTGACTTATAGGCTATATAGAAATCATAATTGATTTGTTAAGGAGTGTCAATACCGTTATGGAAAAAATCGAACAATTGTTTGGACAGGTAATACGTGACCTCCGACAACGTAAAAATATCCCACAAGAAGGGTTGGCAGATTTGAGCGGTCTTCATCGAACTTATATCAGCGATGTTGAACGCGGACGACGCAATATCTCCTTACAAAACATCGGTAGAATAGCAACTGCCTTGCAAGTCAGCGTTTCTTTGATTTTCACTGAAATGGAGCATTTAAATGAGAAGCAACTTTGAATTTTCATTACAGACGCCTACGTTCTGGGCATTAATACGATACATTTCGGAAAGGCGTGGATATTCAAAAAATGATGGTATCCTCTCGTTTACATTTAACGAGATTGCCGACACGTTGAACCGCGACGGTGTCATCTCTACCGATGAGGACATAGAGAAGGCGCGTCAATACTTTATCTTCCGCTCAGAAACCCTGAACTTACATTTTAAATCAATGTTGATGGATGCGGCTAAAGCAGAAGATGAATTTTTTAAACTCAAGCCGCTGCATTACGAAAATCAATACTTATGTAAACTTCCGCTGAACAAGCAGAAAGGTGAGATGAGACAAATTGCTTTCTTCACTGCTATAATAAACATCCTTGCGGAAAGAACACTTCGTGAATCCAATTTTGAAGAATATTCTGTTCAAAACTTACCTTTTGAAGATGATCCACGGCAATTGGTTTATATTCTTGACGATGATCGACGCTTTATTGGTTCTTCATCCAGACGATTTGACGGAGCATTTCCAAGTATTATCAACCCCATTGCCATTTGGGAAATCAAAGAATACTATTATGCAACAACTTTCGGCAGCAGAATCGCTGACGGTGTTTTTGAAACGCAGCTTGACGGATATGAGTTTAAGCAAATTGAAGATATGCATGGATACCATGTCGATCATATCTTCTTTTTCGATGCATATCATACTTGGTGGGATCAGGGGAAATCCTATCTCTGCCGAATATTCGACGCACTCCACATGGGGCTTGTCGATGAGGTTATCGTCGGCAAAGAAGTGCTGACCCGTTGGCCTGAACTGCTACTCTCGTATGTTGAAACAAAGATGAATCAAACCGAAGAATGACCATAGCCATGACTAAGAAAACTTGTTTTGTGATTACCCCATTGGGGGAGGATGGATCCACTATTCGGAAAAAAACCGATAGTGTAATAGAAAATGTAATACGTCCAGCACTCGTGGATGATTATAATATAGTATTACCACACCGTATAAATATAACGGGGAATATTACAAGGCAAATCATAAGTAAAATTATTAACGTCGATCTTGTCATTGCGAATCTTACGGGATTGAATCCAAATGTAATGTTGGAATTGGGAATCAGGTTTTCTTTTGGGGGAGCCGTGATAATCATTGCTGAAAAAGGAACCAAGCTACCGTTTGATATATCACACGAAAGAACAATTTTTTATGAAAACTCTTTATCTGGATATGAGCCGTTCGGATACCAGTTGAAAGAAATGATCTTAGCTATCGATCCCACGAACAAAGCACAGGGCATTGTCTACGATGCGATAGGGCAGACCTCTCGTGTTGAACAGATAATTGAAAACTCACGCAAAATTTCTGATGGTAATGCAAATTCCTTAATCTATCTGCTCGAGCAGATAGAGAATATACAGCAACAAATAACTCTACTTTCATCATCACATGATGACTTCAAAGAATGGACTCTTGGGAATCGAAAATATGCATATATGCTTTTGCCAAAAGTTCCAGCCACAACAATAAATGAATTTGATGAAATCGTTGATAAGTTCGAAAGAGGTCTTGGTAGTGCCATCCGAAATGCTGATTATGCTGTTCTTGCTGAGCCAAGCATGAATCGCATTGGAGATATCCACATCCTATCCGGAGAAAATATCCTCTGCCAAGCCATTTTGATTTCGGTTAAATTCGATTCCGATAAAAATCTTCCGACTATTGTTAATTTTAAATATGGTCTTGAGCCATATGCTGACAATTGTGGGCTCAAAATAATTCCAAACGGATCATCGCTATAGAGATGATCCGTAGATCGGTACAATCTCTTTCTTCTCTCATAAAATGCTTTGAATCATAAATCCACCAATTATTTTTTTTGAACACAAATTTATACACTAAAGAGATAGCCTATTGTACTTTAGGAAAACGCCTCCGTTTCATCATCCGCGGCGGTTCCGTAATGGTACTTTTTTGAAACGGCGCGTTCTATGGCTATGAGTATGAGGTTCGCGGCTATGGCGAGCCCCGCGGCGAGCAGGGCGCCCCACGCTATCTTGACGACGCTCTGCGTGCGGAGCCCGTCGAAGAGTATCGTCCCGATGCCGCCCGCGTCTATAACTGCGGCTATAGTAGCTATGCCGATGGTCGAGATGACGGAGAGGTGTATGCCGGCGAGCATGACGGGGAAGGCGAGTGGAAGGCGTATCTTGGCGAGTATGCCGCGCCGCGTCATGCCCATGCCTGTGGCGGCCTCGATGACAAGCGGGTCCACCGAATCGAGCCCGGCTATAAAATTCCTGATGAGAAGGAACTGGTTGTAGACGACGAGCACGAGTATGGCCGTGTCCATGCCGAGCCCCGTGACGGGTATGAGGAGGGCAAAGAGCGCGAGGCTGGGTATGGCGTAGACGGCCCCGAATATCCTGATCGTGATGCGGGCGGCCCTATCGCTGCGCATGACGATGAGAGTGACGGCCGAGGCTACCGCTATGGATATGAGCAGGGTCAGACCGACGATCTCAAGATGCCGGATCAGCGCTTCCTCCAGTTTGTACCCGTACCGGGATGCGTATTCTATCATACTGCTGACCCTATGAGTTCTTCGACGAATGCCCCGGCGGGAGCGCTTTTGATGACGTCCGGCGTATCGTACTGAACGACCTTGCCATCATGCATAATGAGGACCCTCGTGCCGAGCTTGAACGCTTCCGCTATGTCGTGCGTGACGAATAGATAGGTCTTGCGGCTCTCCCTGTGTATGGCAAGCAGCTCGTCCTGGAGCGCGGACCTGTTGATGGCGTCTATCGCGCCGAACGGCTCGTCGAGGAGCATCACTACGGGGTCCACGGCGAGGGCCCTGGCGAGGCCGACGCGCTGCTGCTGGCCGCCCGAAAGCTGGGCGGGGAACCTGTCCCGGTACTCTTCGGGATCAAGGCCCACGAGCCTCAGAAGCTCATCAACCCTGGCGTCCGTCCTGTCCGCATCCCATTTGAGGATACGCGGGACGGTGGCGATATTGCTCTTGACCGTCATGTGCGGGAAAAGGCCGATCTGCTGTATGACGTAGCCTATGCCGCGCCTGAGCTGCACGGGATCCTGCGCGGAGATGTCCTCCCCGCGCAGATATATCCTGCCGCTGTCCGGCTCGTACAGCCTGTTCACGAGCTTCAGGAGCGTCGTCTTGCCGCTGCCCGAGGTGCCGAGTATGGCGACGAACTCGCCGTCGTCCACGGAGAGGTCCACATGGTCCACCGCATTGTAGTCGGCTCCGGGGAACCTTTTGGCTACGTCCTCAAAGCGCAGTATCTCAGCCATGAAATCGCCCCCTTCCCGGCTAGGCTACCTCTCTTCCCGGGGGCAACCTCCCGCCTGTGGCTGTTTTATACCTTAAGGAAACGCTGATTGATGTTTGCCCACGTCAGCGCTTCCTTTTAATTACAGCTTGTCCTTGATCGAATCGTAGAACGCCTTCGCCACTTCGGCGTACTCCTTGCCGTCGATGTCCACCTCGGCGTTGAGCTTTGTGATGGTAGGCGTATCTATGAGCGCGTCCACCTTGTCCAGTATGTCCGCTATGTCCGGATGCGCCTCCAGGGTGGCGGCGCGCACGACGGGCGCGATATTGTACGGCGGCCAGACGTGCTTGTCGTCCTCGAGCAGCACGAAGTCCGGCTCGACGAGATAGCCCTCGGTGGTGTAGGCCGGGGCCGCGTCGCCCTCGCCGTTCTTCATGGCGGTGTACTTCAGCGCGTTGTCGATGATGGTCGAGGACTTCCATTCGAGGGGCCCGTATGTCTTCTCGAGGGCGGGTATGCCGTCCTCGCGCTCGTCAAACTCGCCCTGCGACAGGAAGCGTATCTCCTTCGCGTTCTTCTGGAGGTCGGTGATGGTCTTGATGCCGTATTTGTCCGAGGCTTCCTTCGTGACGACGATCCCCTGGCCGTCGTTCGCGGGGGCATAGCCCAGCCATACGATGTCGAACTGATCCGCGTATTCCTTCTTCACGGTGTCGTAGACCTTCTGCGGGTCCGTCTCAAGCGGCAGTTGGAGCACGGACAGCAGGCCCGTCCCCGTGTATTCCGGGTAGAGGTCTATCTCGCCGCTCACGAGGGCCGTATGCACAGCGGAGTCGGCGAGGTTGAACTTGCGCTCTATGGCCAGCCCGCCTTTGTCCTCAAGCGCGAGGGCGTACAGCTCGCCGAGGATGAGGCTCTCCGTGAAGTTCTTGGAGCCGATGTTCACCGCGCCGCCGGCCGCCTGCTCAGCACCGTCCGTGCCCTCTGTGGCTGCGCCTTCCGCTGCGTCCGCGCCTTCCGCGCCTTCCGCAGTTTCGTCCGGCGCGGGCGAGTCCGTGCTGCTGCCCGTGCCCTTGTCCCCGCAGGCGCCGAGCGCGAAGGCCAGCGCGAGCGCGAAGGCCAGGATAAGTATGCGCCCCGTCTTCTTCCTGGTGATGCTTGGTTGTTTCATTGTCTCTTCTCCTTTGGTTCCCTTATTCCAACAATTATTTCTCTTGTTCCAACGATTATTTCCCTTGTTCCAGCGATTGCCCGGTTGCCTGCTATAACTTCCTATAAACCTGCCGCTGTAGTTGCGGCAAATATGAATTGGCGTCTTTGTGCCCATTCGGCCCGGCGGTTTCTTTTCATGCCGCCCTCGCCGTACCCGCCGCCTTCGCCGTGTTGCCGTGGCCATGGCCGTAGCCGTGGCCAGGGCCGGACGGGCGGGGCCTCATGCCCGGATCGCGGTATCTGACGAGCCTCTTTTCGAGCTTCGACAGCAGGGTGTCGGCCACGACGGACAGCGCAGCCACCGACGCGCCGCCGATGATCAAGAGGTCGGGGCGCAGGAGGCCGAGGCCGGTGAAGATGATGTTGCCGAGGCCGCCCGCGCCGATGTAGGCCGCGAGAGTCGCGCTTGCGATGACCTCGACCGTAGCCGTCTTCACCCCTGCCAGTATCAGCGGCGCGGCGAGCGGGAACTTGACGCGCGTGAGCGCCATGCCGCCCGTCATGCCCATGGCCTCGGCCGTCTCGATGACGGGCCTGGGTATCGCCGCGAAGGCCTGCGTCGTGTTGATGAGCACGGGCGGTATCGCGAGGAAGCTCAGGGCTATGAGCGCCGGCGTCAGCCCTATGCCGAAGATGGGCATACAGATGAAAAGCACCGCGAGGCTCGGCACGATGCGCAGCGTGCTGAACACCCCCGTGACGAACAGGCGCACACGACGGCTCTTCGCGCACGCGATCCCGAGCGGGATGCCGACGGCGCACGCGATGCCGACGCAGATCGCGCTGATCATGATGTGCGTCGCGAAGGCCTCCGCGTAGACGTCCGGCTTGTTCCGAAAATATTCGATTATCTTCTCGATGAGGTGTGAAGTGCCCATTCCATCCCGCCTACCGCCGGCCTAGCATGTTCTGCCGCCGCATCCTGCGCAGAGCTGCTGTATTCCCTGTTCAGCGCCGCCCTACTTCAAGCGTATATATTACATATAAAGCATATATGCGATGTAAGATTATGCTTAATCATACCATGGAACTATGTTATATGTCAACAAGAAAGTGAAAAAAGTTTGTGGGATTGAAAGTGAAAAGAAGGAGATAATGAGAAAAGCCGCTCCATCTTGGCGGATAGGGCGGCCAGCACTCTGCCGGGAATCTGCTTCTCTGTTCAAAGTATTCCCATCAAGACGATTAATGGTCCGTGTAATAAACCTCGTAACCCGCGTTAGGATTGTATACACCGTTGTTGAGTCTGGTATTCATTTCAACCTCGGACCCCCCATCCTCAACACGATCCACCTTATATGTGATCATTACGGTTCTCCGATTTGTTACTGAAGCAGGGTCTAGACGGACGCTGTATTGAAAACCATCAGCGTTGAACAATGTGGTTTCCGGGGCTTTGGCGCCAAGCGGAAATAACACCCAGTGGCCTGCGTCGGAGCCACCCGGATACGTTGGATTCCCAAGTAGCTCATCAATTTTTGCTTCAACAGTATATGTTTTTGGAGCGAATATCTTAAAGCCATTATAGTTATCGGGATTAATCCCATTGTAAACTTGGTCCAAGCTGCCGCCAAGCCACGTCGCGAGGTCACCATTTGCATACGCTTCATTACATATGGCTTTCATCGCAACAAAACGATTCCTTGCCTCGGCGATGTACTCCTTTTCTCTGGCTTTATCGATGTAGCCAGTGAGCACGGGGATGGCGATGGCCGCGAGTATCGCGAGGATAACGAGGACGACGATCACCTCGACGAGGGTGAAGCCTTTGCGGCCTTTCCTGCCCGCAAATTCCCCTCCTCCGGAGGCGTGGCGCGA
>JAISLZ010000091.1 GCA_031277015.1 Eubacteriales Family XIII. Incertae Sedis bacterium
CTTCCGTTTACAATCGAAATAGATCCCTTCTACTCGCATGAAAATATGGAGGAATTGAAACGCCGTGCCAAAAATATGGATGACGGACGCCATTGTCACGAACACGATCTAATCCCGGTATGAGTATGAAAAAAATCTGGGAAGATTCTGCTTGGTCTGACTATCTCTATTGGCAAAATCAGGACAGGCGCACCTTGAAAAAAATCAATTCGCTTCTTCGTGACAATGCTCCGCATCGGGCGTGGCGGACAGCCCCAATGTATGCACCCTCCACCTCGGCGTACGTTTCATGAACTCGAATATGCGGGCGTTTTCGGCGCTGCCGTAGTGATGCGCTTCATCGCATATGAGAAGGACGTCTTTCCCTGATCTGACATCAGATACGATGTGCCTGGCAATGCTGTATCTGGCGGAATTGATGACATATATCATGTACGGCAAAGTTGGGTCGGATTTCAAAGCGTCATAATACATTCCCACTTCGCGTTCGGGTACGCCGAATAGCCCGGCGATATCATGTTTCCACTGTTTGGCCAGAAAAACACGCGGTACCACTATCTTCACGTTGACGCCGCGCCCTTCCGTCAAGGCTGCATCGCTTTTCAGGCGCGCGGCCGCGGTGAGCGCAAGAAACGTCTTGCCCGCTCCGGTGGCTACGCTCGCGATGCCTCTGCACCCGCCCGCAAACCACAAGGACAGACATCGCTCCTGCCATTCATAAAGCTGAATATCTTTCCTCATTTCAGGTACCGATATGATATAATTCAGTAGCGTGCGAAGGGAGCCTCTTATCTCCGCGATTGCATACGCTGCCCACTTAGTATATCAGGGAGACAGCCGCATGAAAAGCGCCCCTGTCCGCTACTATGTTCCCATTTGGGAAGGGAGGAACTTGATGTGGATTACGAATTGATCTATGAAGATTTTGCCGAACTGGCGGAAACCCTTAAATCGCAGCTTTCCAATCAGCAGCGATTGTTGAAACGTATAAACAAGGGCATGTCGTCCGGCGACATCAGAAATACAGCCAAGGACATAGCCGCTTTCATACCGTCTTCGGACGAAACAGGTCAGACCATTGACGCCATACGCCATCTTGTGGACGGTATCGACGTCACCGATTATCTTGAATCCAACGATTTTGCGAAGCAGCTCATCCGGGAATGCAAAGAACGCGATGTCGATATCGTGGGGGAGAACCGGTCGTATGAGATATTCCCGTACAGGCTCAGGATCAACCCGCCTGACGGTGAGGTGCTTATCAACGGCAAAAAAGCGCCCGGGCTGAGGCCTGCGGCGGTCGCGGATTTTCTGGCAAAGGGGAAAGCCAAATTGCTGTCAGCAAATTTCAACGCCGACAAGTTTGCAGCCGAGCTAGCGTCCGCCTATGATAATGCCATCATTGTGGGGGCAAAGGGCAAGAAGGCCGTGCCCGACGCTGACGTATACCTAAATACGATCTACAAGTTTCTGGCCCCTATGGGCCGTTTCCGCCGGGATTACGACGCGCAGAGCTACGCGTTTGATATAGCGCGGCTCTACAATGCCGCCGAAGGCATCACCCTGGCGGATGGCAGAAAGATTCAGTTCGGGCCGAGCCGCGTCAACAACAGGGCGATCAGGATACTCGACGCGTTCGGGAATGAGCTGTTCATCGCTACTGTAAGGTTTTATAAATAAAGAAAATGCAGTGTGCCGGCCATATGGTTTGGTGCTAGCGATACCGGCAGGGAGGATAGGGCATGGCATCGGATATTGTCACAGAGTTTTGGAAAAAACATTATTTGGGTACTTTCATCGCCGATGGCGGCAGCAAGGTCAAATTCCTTACCGGAGCGGGAGGTGCGGGCAAGACGTCGCATTTGCGCGAATACATAGATGCCGCCGCGGAGAGCGGCTACAAGACCGTGCATATCAGCGGGAAAACGACATGGCTCCACGATTTCAAAGAAATCTTCGTGGCGATATTCAATGCCGTGGACTTCGACGGCTGCATCAAGGCTTGCGCCGGCAAAATCATCGCCGAGCTTGGGTATAGCCCGGATGAGATACCCGCAGGCGTCAGTTTTGCGGATTATCTCCAGGCGCAGGGCAGCTTTGACCCGCTCACCAAACGTGAAATCAGGAACAAGCTCAGCGAGATGTTTTTTAAAAACACGTGGATCGACAACAATTTCGCTATATGCTCCGCACTTCTCGTGAGCGGGGAGATAGGTTATCCCACACTGGAGCCGGCCGCGAAGGAATTGCTGTCCATGTGGCTCAGAGGCATGAAGGAAGCGCGCGTGGCCGCGCTGCGGAAACTGGGGCTTTCGCCGTCAAGGATAACAAAATACAACGCGAGGCATATGCTGCGGTCCTTGATAGAAGTGGTCATGCTCGCCGGACACCGGGGCCTTGCGGTCGCTATCGACGATCTGGACATCCTCGCCGAGACATCCGCGCTCGAGGAGATACGCTATACGAAGATGCGCAGGGAGGACTCATATGAAAGCATACGGGAGCTGATTGACGGCATCGACACGTTCTCACATCTCATGGTGGTATTTGCCTTCGACAAAATCCTGCTTGAAGACGAGTCAAAGGGGCTGAAATCATATCAGGCATTGTGGATGCGTGTGCAGAACGAGATCGTGTCGGATCGGATCAACGGTTTTGCCGACATCATCGACCTTGATGCAGTGAACGGTTACAAGGAGGCCATCGCCAATGAATGACTGCGGATATGACTACAAATCGAGAAAGATCGTGGAGGCGCTCCGGTCCGGGATACCGTCATATGACGTCGGGAGGTATTTTTCTTCGGCAAGGCAGGACATTCTCGGCGAGTTTCAGGACGCGTTTGATCGTCTGGCTGACAGCGGGACGTCAGAAAGCCGAATCATTTCAGGCAAATACGGCGAGGGCAAGACGCATCTGCTCAATACCATAGGCAGCATGGCGCAAAGCCATAATATGGCCGTCAGCATGGTAACGCTCAGTAAGGAGACGCCGCTATCCAACATGGCACACATCTATTCGAGGATCATGCAGAATACGTATCTGCCGGGGCACGTGCAGCCGGGCATATCCTTCATCATAGACCAACTCTCCCTGAGTTCCGCCGTCACGTCCTCGCTGCTCGAGTACATCCTGACGCACCTTGAGGTCAACAGGCTGTACTACGTGTTCAAATCGCTTCTCGGTACGCAGGACGACGAGGAAAAATATCTTCTCCACGCCGATCTTGAAGGTGATTTCATAGCGCCGGCGGCTATTCGGAAGATATACCGCCGCATATTCGGCGAGGCCGTAGCCTTCAATGGGAACTTCGTCAGAACAAAGCATATTTCAGATTATATAGCATTCCTGTCGCGCCTGTTCAGGCTCTCCGGGTACGACGGTTGGGTCATTCTTTTTGACGAAGCTGAGCTGATCGGCCGTCTTGGTCGCAGGTCGCGCCACAAAGCGTATCTGCATATGGATGGCTTTCTTCGACCGGGGAGGATAGAGGGCGTATACAGCGTGTTTGCTTTCAACGCCTCGTTTGTGCCGGATGTGATTGAAGCAAAACACGAGTATGAGGGCGTGGAGAAAAACGACACCCTCTTGCCAGATATGCGCGTGAAGATCAAGGAAACGATAGAAAAGGTCGCCGGCGCCACGCAGCTTGCGCCCCTCAGCAGGGAGGAAACCGCAGATGTGCTTGAGCGTATACTCCGGTACCATGGCGCCGCGTACGGTTGGAAACCGCAGATGGACCGCTCGGATTTCATGCGCGCCACGGATTCATACGGCTATCTGCTACGCACAAGGATACGCGCAGCCGTTGAAATGCTCGACCAGCTCTATCAATACGGGAAGATAGGTGAGATCAGGGCTACGGAACTGGGGCAGATATCATTTGACGAGGACGAATCCTTGTCGCTCGACGAGTTTATCTGAGGCTGCGGCGGATGAAGATTACGGTGTTATCGACCCTTGGTGGCCCGGCGCGTATGTGACGGATTTCATCGGAGCCGACGCCGTAGTTCCCGCGATGCTCGGCGGGCCGCCTGTCGTATACGTCGAATTGTACAATGCCGATGTGGCGACTTTGGACGTGTCCGTATGCACAGGCTTGAAAGCACTGATTTGCTACGAAAAAAGCAAACTGCCGAAAAAACTTCGCAATGTGAAACCGATTAAATCCGCGTTGGGATATTTGTACATACTGTAAAGTTTATTAGAACGATGATATATTGCTCCGTCTTGGAGCGAATGGCACGATGTCAAAAGAAGCTCTTTCCGTCATTGACCCTGTGGTGCTCATCTATATCTTTCTCTGTGTTGCCAAAGCTTTCAGGGACAGGTGGCAGTCTTTCTGCCGGGTTTAATTCGCGTATCTTAATTCATTTGACAAGAAGGAACCGTCGTGCTACACTGTTGCACATGTAAGGAGGTTTTTATGTACGTTTCGATGAGGGTTACGCCTACCGAAAAAACGATAATGAAAGAGTATGCGGAGGTGCATGGCATTACTGTATCGCAAGTCGTCAAGAAAGTTTTTTTTGAACATCTTGAAGATGAGCTTGACATAAAAGCATATGAAAATTATTTGGATAGAAAGGCAAAAGGCGACGTGAGTTTTGTCCCGCTAGACGAGTTCATTGATGAATGTGGGCTAAGTGGTGAAATATAAGCTCGTTATAGAAAAA
>JAISLZ010000112.1 GCA_031277015.1 Eubacteriales Family XIII. Incertae Sedis bacterium
ATCATACAGATCAACAGTAAGAGCGGGCTTGCGGGAAGCAAGGCCAACTTCGCCTACGCCGGAGGGAAGTTCGGAGGCATAGGGCTCGTGCAGAGCTTTGCGCTGGAGCTTGCCGAACACGGTATCAAGGTCAACGCCATATGTCCGGGCAATCTCCTAGACGGACCGCTCTGGAGCGATCCTGAGAGAGGACTGTTCAGGCAGTATCTCGACGCGGGCAAGGTGAAGGGAGCTAAGACCGTGGAAGACGTCAGAAAGCATTATGAGTCACTCGTGCCACTGGGACGCGGCTGCCGCATAGAGGACGTCGTCCGCGCGGCCGTATACGTCGTAGAACAGGAATACGAGACAGGTCAGGCTCTGCCCGTGACGGGCGGGCAGATCATGCTGCGGTAGCATAGCCGTCGCGCGTTCGTATTATGAAAGGGAATAAAATATGGCTGAAGCGGTATTGATGCCACAATCAGGTATATCTGTCGAGAGTTGTATCATCGGGACGTGGAAGAAGAGCGTCGGGGACACCGTCTCCGTGGGCGATGTTCTGTTTGATTACGAAACAGACAAAGCGTCGTTCGAGTGCGAATCCACGGCAGACGGTGTCATACTTGAGATATTCTATCATGACGGTGATGAGGTCAATGTTCTGAAGCCGGTGTGCGCTATCGGATCCAAGGGAGACGACATCTCCGCGATAAGAGTGGAGGCAGGAGTGGGGCAGGTTGCTGTAGATGACGCGCCTTCCGTTGCTGGAGCATCCACGCAGTACATATCTGCTATTACGGATGAGTCATCATTGTCTATCGGGCCTGCCGAGCCGGGGTCCGAAGGTGTCGTCAAGGCCGACCCGGCCGATATATCCCCTAGGGCGAAGCACGCCGCTGAGCGCTTAGGCCTATACACCGGAGCAGCGATCCCTAGCGGACCGAACGGTCGTACTATAGAGCGCGACATTATCGCACTCGCGGCATCAGGTAGCGTCGCTTCCGATGTCTCCATCCCTTCAACTCTCGTTTCGGAACCTGTGCCCGTAGCGGCGGTGTCCAATGATGTCGTTGCGGCCGGTACCGTCAATATCGACCTGCCTCTGCAAGCTGCAGGTCCGTATTCTGACAAGCAATTCCCCAAGATAAGGATGTTGATCGCGGAAGCGATGCATTCATCGCTAAAGGGTTCCGCGCAACTCACTCACCACCATTCCTTCGACGCAACGGAAGTTCAGGCGGTCAGAAAGGCTTTCAAGGACAACGCCGGCCCCGTTACCTCCGGCGTGTCTATTGGTGACATGATACTTTTCACGGTCTCACGTGTACTGACAGAATACCCATATATGAACGCTCATCTGGTAGGTGCAAGCACATTGAGGCGATTCGAGAGGGTAAACCTCGGTGTGGCTGTTGATACGCCTCGCGGTCTCATGGTCCCTACTATATTCGGCGCTGATGAGAAAAGCCTAATCGAGATCAGCGCTGAGGTGAAGGAACTCGCCGAGGCCGCTCGCAACGGAAACATAGACCCGGATCTACTGAAAGGTGGTACATTCACGGTTTCGAACCTCGGACCCACAGGCGTTGAGATGTTCACGCCGATCCTCAACCCACCGCAGATCGGTATCTTAGGAGTATGCGGGCTCACTACGAAAGTTCGCGTAACGGAGTCCGGGATGGAGGCTTACCCTTCTATAGGTATGTCCCTGACATACGACCACAGGGCCGTGGACGGGGTGCCAGCCTCAAGGTTTGCGCAGGCGGTCTGCGACAGGCTTGCGCAGTTCAGCATCCTGCTCGACATATGAGGCGTGCCCTGATAGAGCGGCACGTATAAGACGTAGTACCAAAAAAGAATGGGAGCAGAGGAATGGCCGATAAATATGATCTTATAGTGATAGGGGGTGGCCCTGCGGGTTATCTTGCCGCCGAGCGGGCGGGCGGTGCGGGGCTTTCAGTAGCCGTATTTGAGATGAGGACCCTCGGCGGAGTATGCCTGAACGAAGGTTGCATCCCAACGAAGACCTTTCTTAATTCTGCAAAGATATACACCCATGCACTTCATGGTGAGGCTTTCGGAGTCAGGGCTGCCGGCATCACCCTGGATCACGCTGCTGTATTGCGGCGCAAAGCCGAGGTTGTAAAGACGCTCGTCGTCGGCGTAGAGTACAAAATGAAGGAAAATAAGGTGACCGTTATAAGGTCTGAGGCGGAGATAGTGGGACGTACGAATGGCGGGTTCGTCGTGCGCGGCGGCGGATATGAAGCTGTAGCCGGCAAACTCCTTATCGCGACAGGTTCCAAACCTGTGACGCCGCCCATACCCGGTGTGATGGACGGACTTTCGGCCGGCTACGTATGTACGAGCCGTGAGATATTGGATATAGGCTATGTGCCGGAGAGCCTCGTGATAGTAGGTGGCGGAATCGTGGGGCTCGAGATGGCGGATTACTTTTCTGTGGCCGGAGCCAAAGTGACCGTGGTCGAGATGGCGGATAAGATAGCGGGACCCTTTGATCGTGAGATATCACGTATACTCCAACGCAACCTTGAGGCGAAGGGCGTTGTTTTCATTCTCGGAGCGAAGGTCACAGGGATATCACAGGGCGCAGTTGTGGCCGAATCTGTAGGAGGATCCGTATCGGCGCCCGGGGATATAGTTCTCTTGTCCATAGGTAGACGACCCGCATCCGAAGGGCTGGGTCTCGAACGCATCAGTGTCCTGACGGAGAACGGCGCCGTCGTTACGGGCCGCCACATGCAGACCAGCGTGCCGGGAGTTTACGCCGCGGGTGATGTTAACGGCAAGGTCATGCTCGCCCATACGGCGTACAGAGAGGCCGAGGTCGCGGTTAATCACATGCTCGGCATTCCTGACGAGATGAGATACGACGCGATCCCTTCTGTCATATACACGCAGCCTGAGGCGGCCTACGTAGGAGAGACGGATGAGAGCGCGGCTACGAAAGGGCTTCGCTTCATTGTGAAGAAACTGCCATTGACTTATTCCGGCCGCTACGTAGCGGAGAACGAAAAGGGCGACGGTGTGTGCAAGACGCTCATAGACGAAGGTTCCGGGCGGATCATAGGGGTGAGCATCGTCGGCGGCAACGCGTCGGAGATCATCCTTTCGGCCGGCGCCATCGTCAGCCTAGGTATACCGGTGGAGTCAGCGAGACGCATAGTCTTCCCTCATCCGACCGTCGGCGAGATAATACGCGAGACGCTGTTTATGTGATAGGGAGATCAACCGGGCCACAGATGAAAAAGGCACGCAATAGAATGTGAAGGCGCTTCGCGCCCCAACTGCAAAGGAGAATTTCATGCCGGACACATTATACATAGACCCAAATGAGCTCAAGAAGCCGGGAGCCATAGTCTTTGGCGACATACCGGTCAACCGATACGAGGGGAGCGTCGGGAGCGAGCGAGCGTCCATGGGCGACGAAGCGCTCATGCGCATATACCGCGACATGACCGTACTGCGGGAGTTTGAAAGCATGCTCAACCGCATAAAGACGCAGGGCAACTACAACGGCGTTGAGATCACGTATCCTGGCCCGGCTCATCTGTCTTTAGGACAGGAGGCGGCGGCTGTCGGTCAGGCTTACCTGCTCGGCACGGACGACATCATATTCGGTAGCCACAGGAGCCACAGCGAGATACTAGCGAAGTCGCTGTCCGCCATACAAAAACTCTCCGAAAGCGAGCTCATGAAGATTATGGCCGGATTTCAGGAGGGGCGCATACTGCGCGCCATAGAGAAGCTATTTGCGCCCAAAGACGTGAAGGACCTCGCGATGCACTTCGTCCTTTATGGTACGCTCGCCGAGATATTCGCGCGCCGGGCCGGATTCCATATGGGCATGGGCGGCAGCATGCATGCGTTCTTCCTGCCGTTCGGCGTCTACCCGAACAACGCCATAGTAGGAGGTTCGAGCACGATAGCCGCGGGCGCGGCCCTGTACAAGAAGTGCAACTCCAGGGGCGGTATTGTCGTATGCAACATAGGCGACGGTTCGCTAGGCTGCGGCCCCGTCTGGGAGGCTCTGAACTTCTCCGCCATGGAACAGTATGAAACTCTGTGGGAGGACAGCAGGAAGGGCGGGTTACCGATCGTTTTCAACATATTCAATAATGGCTACGGCATGGGCGGCCAAACGAGGGGTGAGACGATGGCCTACGGGTTCGCCGCGCGCGTCGGGGCGGGCGTATCGCCTTCGGAGTTGCACGCCGAACGCGTATGGGGGCACAACCCTCTCGCGGTCATAGACGCCTATCGACGCAAGAAGGAGGTCATTGCGGAGGGCAAAGGCCCCGTTTTTCTCGACGTCCTCACTTATAGGCTCTCCGGCCACTCTACATCCGACCAAAACGCGTATCGAAGCAAGGATGAGATCGAGGCGTGGACGGCCGTGGACCCGATCATAGTGTTCCGCTCGGAGCTCGTGAGCGCGGGTGTGGCTACAGATAGCGAGTTCGACAATATGTGGGATGAGACGAAAGATCGTATGACGAAGATATGTGGATGGGCTGCGGACACGGACATCTCGCCTTACGCGGACTTTTCCGCAGATCCCGCCGTCATAGAGCGTACGATGTTCTCCGGTCTCAGCGTCCCATCGTTCGGCGATACCGAGCCGAGGGTGCTAATTCCAAAGGATGAGTGTTCGCGCGTACAGCAGATCGCCAAAAAGAGCAGGTTTGCGATAGGAGAGGATGGCAAGGCGGTCAGCAAGATGCGCGTGTACAACATACGTGACGCTATCTTTGAACCATTGATAGACAAGTTCTACGAGGACAGCTCGCTCATCACCTACGGTGAGGATGTGCGTGACTGGGGAGGGGCTTTCGCCGTTTATCGGGGATTGAAGGAAGTCCTTCCCCATTCCAGATTATTCAACGCTCCCATCTCCGAGGCCGCTATCGTAGGCACGGGCGTCGGCTATGGCTTGTCTGGCGGCCGCGTCGTCACGGAGCTCATGTACTGCGACTTCATCGGACGCGCGGGTGACGAGGTGTTCAACCAGCTGTCCAAATGGCAGGCCATGAGCGCCGGCATACTCAAGATGCCCGTGGTACTGCGCGTGTCCGTCGGCGCCAAATACGGCGCCCAGCACAGTCAGGACTGGACGGCGCTCTGCGCGCACATCCCTGGCCTGAAGGTCTGTTTTCCCGCGACGCCGTGGGAGGCAAAGGGACTCATGACGTCGGCGCTGAACGGATCCGACCCCGTCGTATTCTTTGAGAGCCAGCGCATATACGACATGGGTGAGATGTTTCATGAAGGCGGCGTGCCGGAGACGCCCTATGAGATAGAGATGGGGTCGGTGAACAAGGTCAGAAGCGGTTCTGACATCACGATCCTCACCATCGGCGCCACGCTATACAAAGCCGTGGAAGCTGCCGATATATTGAAGGATAAATACGGAATGGACGCGGAGGTCATAAATCTCCACAGTCTTGTTCCTCTGGATTATACGGATATCTTAGAGTCGGTTCGAAAAACGGGCAGGGTCGTGCTTTCGAGCGATGCCTGCGCGCGCGGTTCGTATATCAGCGATGTCGCACGCAATATCACGGAGCTCGCTTTCGGTTGTCTCGACGCTCCTCCCGTAGTCGTCGGCGCTCAGAACTGGATCACGCCGCCGTTCGAGTTCGACGCGGAGTTCTTCCCCCAGACGTCGTGGATCCTGGACGCGATTGACGGGAAGATCGTGCCACTGAAGGGCCACGTGAGTACCGTGAACAACTTTATAGACATTGAGCAGATGAGGCGCTCGAAGCTCGGCGTATGAAACAGGTATATTTTATTTATCAAATAAAATCAATACAGATGTGAGGAGGTAAATTATGGCAAAGTTTAGGTTCACGGTAGGTCCTTGGAACGTTCACGAGGGTCACGAGACCTTCGGTCCGGGGATCCGCCCCGAGGTCCCGTTTGAGAAGAAGATCAGAAAATTTGCGGAGATTGGCATGGACGGCGTGCAGTTTCATGATGACGATGCAGTACCGGATATGAACAACCTGTCGGAAGAAGCCATCGTCGCGCGCGCCAAAGAGGTAAAGGGTCTACTTGACGAGCACGGGCTGTTTGCGGAGTTCGTAGCGCCAAGGCTGTGGTTTGATAAGCGTACGAACGACGGCGGATATACTGCCAGCCTTGACGAGGACTATGAGTTTGCGGTATGGCGCTCGCTCAGATCCGTGGACATAGCGAGGGCGCTCGGCACGGACAAGGTTCAGCTCTGGCTCGCACGCGAGGGTACGCTCAGCGCGGAAAGCAAGGATCCCGTCGAGAAGATCAGGCGGATGCGCGACGCGTTCAACACAATACTCGAGTATGACGAGAACATCAAGATACTCATCGAGCCCAAGCCGAATGAGCCCATAGACCGTAGCTACTGCGGCACATGCGGGCACGCGCTCGCCGTGGCCGCAGAGACTGTCGATCCGTCGCGTGTGGGAGTCTGTATCGAAAGCGCCCACTCAATCATGGCCGGTCTCGATCCCGCGAATGACATGGCTTTCGCCATCGCTTGGGGCAAGCTGTGGGGCGTTCATCTGAACGACCAAAACGGTATACGTTACGACCAGGACAAGAGCTTCGGGGCCGAGAATCTCCGTTCCTGCTTCAATCAAGTCAAGGTCCTGTACGAGAATGACTTCGGCGATAATGGCGAATGCGTCGGCCTGGATGTCAAGACTATGAGGACACAGCCAGCGGATGACCAGTACAGGCATATAATCAATAGCAAGAAAATGTTTGAAAAATTACTCAAAAAAGTCAAGAAATTTGACTACGGCTTCCAGAAGAAGTGCGTGGCGGAACAGAACTTCGAAAAGCTTGACTATTATGTCATGTCGCTGTTGCTCGGCGACGATGAGGATTGACCCGTGAAAAACGGGATAGCTTTTGCCGGCAATCTCATAGTGGATCACCTCAAGTCGGTCCACAAATGGCCCGCCGAGGGCGCTCTCGCCAAGGTGCTCGGCCAGAGCTACGCTCTCGGAGGGCTCGTAAGCAACTGCTCCGTCGATCTGGCGAAGCTTGATCCGTCTGTTCCCGTAAAAGCGCTGGGAGTCATTGGCAACGACGCCAGGGGCGACCTCATTCTCGATACGTTCGCAAAGCACTCGTCTATAGACGCGGGCTTCATCGCGAGGGACGGAGAGACGGCTTTCACGGACGTCATGACGACACCCGACGGCTCGCGTACGTTCTTCACCTTTATGGGGTCCAACGCGGCCCTCACGCCTGCCTACTTTGATTTCGGTGAAATGAGGGCGGACATTCTTCACGTTGGATATATCCTCCTTCTCGACGGGCTCGACGCATCCGACCCCGAGTATGGCACGGCGCTATGCCGCGTGCTCGCGGACGCGCGGGCCCACGGCATAGCCACATCCGTAGACGTCGTCAGCGAGGACTCGGACAGATATAGGGAGATAGTCCCTCCCGCGCTTAGATACGCTGACTACTGCATCATGAACGAGATAGAGGCAGGGTGCACGACGGGTATCGACGTTAGGGACGGTGCGCGCCCCTTGGAGAAGAACATAGAGCGATGTGTCAGGGAGCTCGCCTCATTTGGAGTGGGCAGATGGACGGTCGTACACATGCCGGAGTTGTCTGCGGCCTACGACGCGCGGACCGGGGAATACATAGTGCAGCCTTCGCTTAAAGTCCCTGCCGGTTTCATTATATCGTGCGTAGGCGCGGGTGACGCTTTTGCGGTCGGAATCCTATATGGGGCCTACAATGGTTGGGATATCTCAAGGTCGCTCGACGCGGCCACCCGGATAGCTGCTTACAGCCTGGGCGACGGCAGCGCGTCGGGTATGATAAAGCCCTTTGCCGATATCATGAAGGAAACGGACGCGTGGCGATGAGGGCGGCCATATATGGGGCGGGGAACATAGGCCGCGGGTTCATTGGGATGCTCCTCGCGGAGTCCGGATACGATGTCACCTTCGTAGAGGCGGACCAAAAGCTCGTGGAGATGTTGAACGAATCGGGCAGGTATCCCGTGCGTACCCTCAACGAGGAAGGCGGTAGCGACATATGGGTGGAAGGAGTCTCGGCCATATGCGCGTCGGATACGGACGCCGTCGTGGCGTATCTGGCCACTGCTGACATAGCCGCGACCGCAGTGGGTGCTCGGGCGCTTGAGAGGGTAGCCCCCCTCATCGCAGAGGGGCTCTCTCTCCGTTACACCGCGACGGAGCAGGGCGCAGTGAGCCCCATAAATATACTTATCTGTGAAAACCTGCCTGACGCCGGAAAGACACTCGCTAAATGGGTTTCGGACGCCGCCCCGGGCAGTAGGGAGAGATCGCTTATCGCTGAGAATACCGGTTTCGTGGAGACGTCGATAGGGCGTATGACTCCGGTGCAGAGCGATGAAATGAAAGATGGGAACCCTCTACGCATATCCGCTGAGCCATACTCTGCGCTCCCCGTGGATGCTGATGCGTTCAAGGGGCCTATCCCTGACATTAAAGGTATGGAACCGCATGGTGATTTTAGCTATTACACTAAGAGGAAACTTTATATACACAATATGGGGCACGCGACGTGCGCCTATCTCGGCCTTGGCAAGGGATACAGATATATCTCCGAAGCCATCCGTGATGAAGGCATCAGGTACATCGTGGAAGGCGCCATGAAGGAGAGCGCAGAGGCTCTCTCCATGATATACGGTTCGGGGCGGGAGGAACTGATGAGGCATGTGGATGACCTGATATCCAGATTTGGGAATAGGGCGCTCGGGGATACGTGTGAGCGCGTCGGAGTGGACGTGACGCGCAAGCTGGGCCCGTCCGAACGATTTGAGGGAGCTGTGGCAATGTGCCGTGAGGCTGGAGTGGAATGCCCGAACATCGAAGAAGGGATGGCGGCCGCCCGGCGCGCCGCCGTGTAGCAAAGCTGCAGTGGAAAAGAGAAGCAGGCATTGTGCCCCAGCAGCAAAGGAGGAACGGAATTGAAAACGACAGGATTGAGACTGTACGGTAAGAATGATCTGAGGCTCGAGACCTTTGAATTGCCGAGGATAGCGAGCGACGAAGTCCTCGTGAAGATCGTTACGGACAGCCTATGCATGTCGTCTTACAAAGCGGCTATCAGGGGATCTGACCACAAGCGAGTTCCGGACGATGTGTCGGAATCACCGGTGGTGCTCGGCCACGAGTTTTGCGGTGAAATCGTGGAGGTGGGCGCGAAAAGGAAAGGGCAGTTCAAACAGGGCCAGCGTTTCGTGATACAGACCGGCATGAAGGAGACCTACGACGCCATTGGATACAGCTTCCACGATATGGGCGGAGATATGACCTACGGCATCATCCCCGGATTCATCATTGACGGAGGATACGTGATACCGTATGAGGGGGATGCGTTCTTTTACGGCTCACTGGCCGAACCCCTGTCCTGCGTCATAGGAGCGGCACATGCCAATTATCATACGATGCATGGCGAATATGAGCATATCATGGAAATCATGAAGGGTGGTAAGACGGCCGCTCTCGCCGCCCTTGGCCCGATGGGACTGGCCATGCTCGATTATCTCATACACAGGGAGCACCGTCCGGGACTTCTCGTGGCGACGGACATAGACGAGTACAGGCTTGCGAGAGCCGCTCGCATACTTACACCCGAGGACGCGGCAGCCAACGGTGTGAAGCTGGTTTATCTCAACACGAGTAAGTTTGACGATCCTGCGGCGGAGATGAGAAAGTTGGCGGGTGGCGCGGGATTTGACGACGTATTCGTGTTTGCCCCTGTCTCACAGGTAGTGGAACAGGGGGACGCCATACTTGGGTATGACGGATGCCTCAACTTCTTTGCGGGGCCGAGCGATGAGCGTTTCGAGGCGAAGTTCAACTTCTACAACGTCCATTACAACGCCACCCATATCACGGGCACGAGCGGGGGCAACACGGACGATATGATAGAGGCGTTAAAGCTGGCTACATTGAAACGCACGAACCCCGCCATTCTCGTCACGCACATCGGCGGCCTCGACAGCGCGAGAGAAGCGACGCTGGGGCTTCCCTCCATTCCCGGAGGCAAAAAGGTGATATACAATCACATATCATTGCAATTGACGGCCATAGAGGATTTCGCTGAAAAGGGCAAGAGCGACCCTCTCTTTGCCGGGCTGGCGAGGATATGTGCAAAGACGGGCGGACTGTGGAGCGCTGAGGCCGAACGATATCTGCTTACCCATGCCAAGCCTCTGGACATCGGCAAATATGTGTCTGTAAGGTGAAATAATTTATATGCGCATGTTGCACTTTGAAAAGGATGTGGATATAATAAATTCGTTGAAGCTATATATGGATTTTGGAGATAGAGAGCATCGCTCATGTCTCTGTGCATTCAGGAAAGGTTAGGTTCGTGCATATGGCGAAGGAGCTTTTGAGGCTTGAAGACATCTCAAAGACTTTTCCAGGAGTCCAGGCGCTGAAGCATGTGAACTTCACCCTATGCGAAGGGGAGGTACACTGTATCTGCGGTGAGAACGGCGCGGGTAAGTCAACTCTCATCAAGGTGATATCTGGAGCCCACCTTCCGGATCAGGGTGGAAAGATCTATTTCGAAGGGGATGAAGTGACTCTGGATCCGTTCAAAGCCATAGAGCTCGGTATCCAGACCATCTATCAGGAGCATACGATATTCGCGCCGCTCAGTGTCACCGAAAACATCTTCGTCGGCATGGAGATCACTGCCGGCGGCGTCATGAAGTTCAGCGAGATGCGGAGACGTACGAAGGAAGTCCTCGAGTATCTTAACAGCGACATCGATCCCGACGAGATCACCGACAGGTTATCCTCGGGCGAGCAAAAGATAGTGGAGTTCGCGAAGGCCCTCATCTTCGAGCGCAAGGTTATCATCCTCGACGAGCCTACGGCGTCCTTCTCAGTCACGGAGATCGAGAACCTCCTGGACATCATCAGGAAGATCAAGGCGAAGGGCATCGGTATCATCTACATATCGCACCATCTCGACGAGGTTTTCAAGATAGCTGACCGCATCACCGTGTTCAGGGACGGCGAGTTCATCGTCACATCGGACATAGGCGGCATAGATGAGCCGCAGCTTATCCGCTATATGGTAGGACGGGACGCTTCCGCATTCTACAACAGGCAGTTCAGCGTCACACCCGGGGAGGTCGTGCTGAAGGCTGAGGGCCTGTCGGGCAATGGCGTCAGCGGCATATCTTTTGAGCTGCGCAGGGGAGAGATACTGGGATTCGCGGGCATGGTAGGCTCCGGCCGCAGCGAGCTCATGGCGCTGTTGTTCGGGGAGGTGGCGAAGACGGCGGGCAAACTCACCGTGTTCGGCAAAGAAGCGAATATCCGGCGTCCATCAGACGCGATAGGACACAAGATGTGCTACATCACGGAGGACAGGCAGTCCAGCGGACTTTTTCTCATACACTCAATAGCACGCAACACCATCATAGCCAACCTGGACAGAGAAAAGAAGGTTGTTTTCACACCCAGGTATGAGGAGGCTATAGCGGACGACTATATAAGGAAACTCGGTACGAAGGCTCCGAACAGCTCCGTGCCCGCGGGCTCGCTTTCGGGCGGCAATCAGCAGAAGGTCGTGCTCGCCAAGTGGTTCAACACGCAGGGTGACATATTTCTGTTCGACGAGCCGACGCGCGGCATAGACGTAGGGGCCAAGCAGGAGATATACCAGATCATGATGGATCTGCTCGGCGAGGGCAAGGCCATCATCATGGTGTCCTCCGATACCCCCGAGGTCATATCCATGAGCGACAGGATATTAGTGATGAAGGAATGCAGGATAGCGGGCGAACTGTCACGCGACAAAATATCAGAGGAGAATGTTCTTGAGTTGTCTATAGGAGGTAAGAGGATATGACGGATTCTGGCGAAAGGTTGGGGGGAAGGAAAAAGTTTCGGCTTGATTATAACCTTATAGTCCTTTTCATACTGATAGCGTTCATAGCCATCGTGACGGTCATGCAGATCACGACCATCACCCCGGGCAGGTTCCCGACTATGATAGCGCCCGCCAACCTCACAAACATCCTCTCGCAGGTGTCCGCGACAGGCATCATGGCGATGGGCATGGCCATGGTCATGATCGGCGGTGGCATAGACCTGTCCGTAGGCATGCTGACGTCGTTCGTCGTGCTACATCTCGCAAAGAGCTTCATTGACCCGCTCTACGGAGAGCGGTTGCCGCTGCTCGCGGCCATCTTCCTCTCCATAGTTTTCGCGGTGGCTATGGAGACGGGTATGGGGTGGATCATATCGCGGTTTAAGGTTGAGCCCTTCATCATCACCCTCGGCGGTATGATATGCTTCCGAGGTATAGCGTTACGCATAGTGAACTCCCAGGAGATCAGCATGACCATCGACGGCGTGCAGCAGCTCGGCACGGACGGCCAGTACGACCTGAAGGCCTCCATCCTGCCGCCAGATCTGGTCGACGTCGCGGGGCTCACCGTCAATTTCCCGATCTATATATTGGTGTTCATAGGGATCACGATTTTCATTTGGTTCATCATGAAGTATACGAAATACGGTCGCCGCATATACGCGGTGGGTGCCAATTCACACGCCGCCTACCTTGCGGGCATCAACGTTAAGAACATCGTGATGTCCACGTATACCATCAACGGCCTGCTCGTCAGCATCGCGTCGGTGTTCCTGCTCTCGCGCGTCAATACGGCCATCATATCCACCGGGCAGAACAAAGAGATCGATGTCATCGCCGCCGCGGTCATAGGGGGCGTCGCCCTGTCAGGGGGCAAGGGCAGCATATGGGGGGTCTTCGTTGGCGCCATACTCATGGGTGCTATAGAGAACGGCCTTACTATCATGAGGCAGAAGGCCGAGATGCAGTTCGTCGCGAAAGGCCTTATAATAATAGGCGCCGTCGTGGTAGGCTCCATCATCGAGTCGATGGTAGACCGTAGCCAGACGAAGAAGCGGCAGCAAAAGATGGATGACATATCCGAGGCGGCTACGGGGATGCCTACCGCCGAATAATACGATTGGCCGCGGGCGCGTCTGTGCGTCCGCTTCCATAATAGTAAGTTATCGCCAATACATTTATCCCAATAAGTTATCGTTATGTTTAGTAAAGGTTTACGTAGGATTTTTTCGTTTGACAAAACACGCAAGCGCTGGTGAAGCGCCATACATACAGATGGTACATGGGCCAAGACGCGCGAGGCGCAACAACGTCGAACGGAAAAAATTCAAGTAACAGGAGGAAGAATATGAAATCAAAGAAAATACTATTAATAGTTCTCAGTATCGTGATGGCGATCTCGTTCTCTCTGATGGCTACGGCATGTACGCCGAAGGCAGATGCGCCCGCCGAGGAGCCGCCCGTGGAAGAGCCTCCCGCCGCCGAGGAGCCGCCGGCGGAAGATCAGGTCGCTACAGGCGAAGTCCAGCAGAAGAAAATCGGCTTCTACGCCGACGCTGCCGACTCTTACTACCAGCTTGTGAACGATGCCCTCGTGGCCCTCGCGAACCAGGATCCGGAGACGGAATGGGAAGTAGAGTACAAGGTGGGCCAGAGCACAGCCGAGGAGCAGATAAAGGCTGTTGAGGACTTCATCACCGCCGGGTACGACGCGATCATCGTCATCCAGAACAACGCGGATACGACGAGCGAGTGCATTGAGAAGTGCAAGGCCGCGAATATCCCGTACTTCGGGGCGGCTCACTACTTCGGTCAGGTCGCCAATGCCGGCGACTCGGCCGGTTCATCGAACTTCGACTTCGTCGCTTGCGGCGTCGCCGCGGGTGAAGACGCTATGAAGAAGGGCGTCAAGAAAGTCATCAATATCGAAGGCGTGCTTGGCCAGGGCTCCGCAGCCGACCAGTCCCTCGGCTTCCTGAAAGCCTATGAGGACGCGGGCAAGAGCCTCGGTGAGAAGGCCGACGGTTCCAAGTGGACCGCCGAGGAAGTAGCTGCGAAGAAGCCTCCTGTAAGCGACATCAAGGGCAACCCCGATGTGGTCATAGTGGCGTGGGCATCTGGCAACTGGATGGCTGAGCCGGCGCAGAAGGAAATGGCTAACGCGATATCCTCCCTCGGCAAGGACGGTTGGGACGGCGCCTATGTACAGAACAACCCGATGGTCGAAGGCGCTATAGCAGCCATGACAGATGCTGGCCTGACGACTGAGGACTACTGGCTCGGTAGCAGCAACGGCCGCGAGATCAGCTGGGGCTGGGCGAAGGAAGGTAAGATATCCCTGGATGTCAACCAGCCTCCCACACTTGAAGGCGCGATCCTCTATCAACAGCTGAAGGCTTACTTCGGCGGCAAGGAGTACCGCAAGCATCTGCACCCGTACATCACCCCTTACACCAAGGAAGATATCGCTACGGTCGAATCTTCCCTCGTGCCTATTGAAGATGTGCCTAAGTTCATCGAAAAGGTCAACGACGGTTCCCTCGTGTCGGACATAAACGACCCGAAATTCCTGGAAGTTGAGGGCAACTGGTAATCCGTTATCGCTTATCAAAAGACATCTTAGGCCGGTCTTAAGGTGACTATTGGGATAAAACATTGCTTCCGGGGAAGCCGCGTCTGCGGTTTCCCCGGATTAACAGAGGACAAACAGGCAAGGGGACATGAACATGGCAGCAACGCGGCGCACGCCGCTTGATATAAATGAAGGAAATTGCACAGGATTTTTATCATAAGCTATTGATGAAAAGATAAAAGGATATTGTTTGGAAAGAAATTGCGCAGGATTTTTCAGTTGTGACGAGCAACAACAATGCCACAACTGAAAAAGACAAGCAAGACAGGCAAAAGGAGGTAAAGGGATATGTCAAGACCGGTAACACTCATGACCGCCCAATGGGGCGACCTCGATCTCGACGCACTCTGCGAGCTCGCAAAGGATATGGGCTATGACGGCCTTGAGCTCATGGAGGGCAACCATTTTGACGCGAAGAAATGCGCCACAGACAAGGCCGAGGCGGACAGGATCCTCGCCACTCTGGACAAGCACGGGCTGAAGACATGGGCCCTGGCCGCCCACGTAGTAGGGCAGTGCGTCGGCGACAACTGGGATCCGCGCCTTGACAACTTTGCGCCCGGACCGCTCGCCGGCAAGCCGGACGAAATCAGAGCTTGGGCCATCGAGACGATGAAGGCCGTGCCGGCTGCGGCGAAGAATCTAGGCGTGGATGTCGTGACGGGCTTCCTGGGCTCGCCGATATGGGCGTACTGGTATTCCTTCCCGCAGACCTCCGAGGAGATGGTGGCGGAGGGTTTCGCCAAGATCAAGGAGCTATGGACGCCCATCTTCGATGAGTTCGACAAATATGGCGTGAAATTCGCCCTTGAGGTACATCCTACCGAGATAGCGTTCGACTATTATACGGCGGAGCGCCTGCTGGACGAATTTGACCGCAGGCCTACCCTCGGGTTCAACTTCGATCCGAGCCACCTCATCTGGCAGGGAGTGAACCCGACTATATTCCTGCGCGACTTCATGGATCGTGTCTATCACGTGCATATGAAGGATTCGGCCGTGACGCTCGACGGCAAGGCGGGCATACTCGGGTCGCACATCACATTCGGCGATACGCGCAGGGGCTGGAACTTTCGATCCCTGGGCCATGGCGACGTGAACTTTGAGGAGATCATACGCGAGCTGAACGCGGCCGGCTACACCGGGCCGCTCTCGGTCGAGTGGGAGGACAGCGGCATGGAGCGCGTCTACGGTGGGACGGAGGCCGCAGCCTTCGTGCGTACAGTGGACTTTGAGCCGTCGGATGTGGCATTCGACGACACGATCAAAAACGACTGAAAAATTCTGCGCATCAGAATCTGGCCGGCAAAAGTATATTATACAAGGAGATTGTGAATCATGGGTGAGAAATTGAAATACGGAATGATTGGCGGCGGGCCCGGCGCCTTCATCGGCGCGGTCCACAGGGCCGCGATACGGCTGAACGACGAGGCTGACCTGGTCGCATGGGCGGATGTCATACCAGAGGCGGAGCGCCTTGCGGCCGGCAGGGATATGGGCGTCTCTGACGATCGGATATACGGATCGTTCGAGGAGATGGCGGCCGCCGAGGGCTCGCGCGCGGACAAGCTCGACTGGGTGGACATAGTGACGCCGAACAGGTTCCACGCACCCGCCGCGAAGCTTTTCCTCGAGCAGGGCATCAACGTCGCTTGCGAGAAACCGCTCTGCTTCACGGTCGATGAGGCCAAGGACCTCATCGACACTGCCAAAGCGCACGGCTGCCTATTCGCCGTGACATACACGTACACTGGGCACGTGATGGCCAGGGAGGCGCGCCAGCTGGTCAGGAACGGCGTCATAGGTGACATTCGCATGGTCATGGGCGAGTATCCGCAGGACTGGCTCCTCGACACGCTCGAGACCATCACAGAAGACAACAAGCCGTGGCGCGCCGACCCCAAGCTCTCCGGCCGTGGCGCGGCCGTGGCCGATCTCGGCACGCACATAGAGAACTGGGTCAACTACGTGACGGGCCTCAAGATAGACAGTCTCGCCTGCAACCTCGACGTGTTCGGTGAGGGCGGCGTGCTCGACAACAACGTCGAGGCCCTCATACGCTTTGAGAACGGCGCGACGGGCATATACTGGACCTCCCAGGTCGCTATAGGCTTTGACAACGCGCTGAAGATACGCATATTCGGTGACAAGGGCACGATAGAGTTCGTCCAGGAGGAAAACAACTACTTGAAGCTATCTCTGCGCGGTGAGCCGCCGCGAGTCTATTCGAGAGGTGCGGGATATCTCACTCCCGAAGCCGCAGCCTACGTGCGCGTGCCTACGGGGCATCCCGAGGGCCTGACCGAGGCGTTTGCGAACATATACAAGGACTTCGCGGCCGCCATCAAAGACAAAAAAACCGGCAAACAGGTAAATGAGGCCGACTACGGATACCCGACCCTTGAGATGGGCCTCTCCGGGGTCGAGTTCTTCAACAAATGCGTCGACTCCAGCGAAGCCGGTGCGACATGGGTAAAAGTGGATTATTGAGTATGCTGTCTGCCCATAGAGGTGGATTGTTAGCGATGGACGGCAGCGATGGCTGCGCAGGAGGTAAAGAAAATGAAATTTGGGATGAACTCGCTAGCATGGGCGTCGCCCTTCACCGAACCGAGAAAATGGTTTGAACTAGCGAAGGGCTACGGTTGTGATACCTTTGAGGTAGCGCTCGAGGATTTTCAGACACTTGATGCTGATGAGATAGGCGCCGCCATGGAAGCCACGGGCATAGAGGTGCACACCGTAGTAGGCGCGCACGGCGAGACGAGGGATGTATCGTCAGACGACCCGGAGATCAGGGAATCCGGAATACAGTACATCAAGGACATGGTGGATTTCTGCGGCCGCATAGGTGCGGATGTCATAGCCGGACCCGCCTACTCCGCAGTGGGCAAGGCGCGCCAGCAGACGCCGGAGGAGGTAGCCAGGAAGTGGGACCTCGGCGTCGAGAGCCTGAAAGTATGCGCCGATTACGCGGGGGAGCGCGGCGTGAAGCTCGCGCTGGAGCCGCTGAACCGGTTTGAGACGGACTTCATCAACACGGTGGAGCAGGGCCTTGAACTGATCGGGCGCATAGGGTACGGCAACGTCGGTTTCCTGCTCGACAGCTTCCACATGAACATCGAGGAGAACGACATACCGGCGGCCATACGCCTTGCGGGCACGAAGTCAAAGATATACGATTTCCATTCGTGCGCGAACGACCGCGGTACTCCAGGCAAGGACAACTTCGACTGGCCCGCCATCGTGGCGGCGCTGAAGGATGTAGGGTATGACGACTACATGCACATAGAGTCGTTTACACCGGACTGCGTGGAGATAGCGAAAGCCGCCTCCGTCTGGCGCCCGTTTTCCGAATCGCCTGAGGCGATAGCCCGCGACGGCATTCCCTTCCTCAAATCACTTTTCAATTGACGTTGGGTGGCCACGAGTAGGCGCGCCCCATCACAAGGAGGTAAACAATGGCAAAAAAGGTATCAATAGGCAGTTGGGCATACGCGTTCCTCGAAACGCCCATCATGCTCCCAGAGGTCGTAAAGAAATTGTCAGATCTCAAATATGACGGTATCAGCATGGGAGGTTTCGAGCCACACGCGAGCCCTAAGCTCTACGGCACGGACGAAAAAAGGGCCGAGCTCGCGAAGCTCCTTGCGGACAACGGCCTAGAGGTAGCCGACTACGCGCTGGATCTCTGGAGTGTCGACGCGGTGAGGGATCCAGAGGCTTGGCTCGCGTTGTTCAGGGAGAGCAGCGACTTCGCCGCGAAGATGGGCTGGAATACCCTACGCGTCGATACGGGCAGCAAGAACGTCGCCGTGCCGGAAGGCATGACCTACGAACAGGTGAGGGATTTAGTCGTAGAGAATTTCAAGACGATAGCGCGGTATGCTGCAGGGAACGGACAGGAGATTGTATGGGAGTTCGAGCCGGGCTTCATCATCAACGAGCCCAAGTATATACTCGAGACCTACGATCGCGTACAGGAACCGAATTTCTCAATACTGTTCGACACCTGCCACGGCTATATGTGCGCTAATGGCGCGAACCACATAGAGCCTTCCCCGCTTGAGGGTGGAGTCCTTGAGTTCATCGATATGCTGAAGGGCAAGATCGGGTTCGTCCACGTCATCGATTCGGACGGCACGCTCAACAGCGACAATACGAGCACGCACGCGCCGTTCGGCACGGGGCTGCTGAACTTCGGCGAGATCATCCCGGCTTTGCTCGCGGCGGGCTACAAGGGTGACTGGTGGGCGATAGATCTCTGCGAATGCCCCGACGCGTGGGAAGAGACGGCCGCGAGCAAAAAGTTTGTTGATGAGCATATCAACATATATTCGTAGTACTATGAATCCCCAGGTGCAGACAGGAGAGATTAACCATCATGTCAAAATCACATACTGAGCTTACTGATATACTGGAGAGAGGCGATGGCATACTGAACCTCACTCCCACCTGGGTGCCGCGCCCGTTCAATAGGTCCGGCAACAGGCTTAGGCTACATACCGATGACACCTACGCTATGGGTATGAAAAGGGGCGCCATAGTCGAGCGCTGGTTTTCATCCATCACACGCGTCGAAACAGAGGGCGCGTCGGCGCACGAGGGCATGTCCTTCGTGAACGTGGACGGCGATCCGACCCATGCCGTGCTGTTCGAGGATTTTGTCACGGGGCTGGGGCCCGAGCTCTACGGCGGCGCCCTGCATGGCAGATACGGCACATGGCCGATGTACAGCAAGTTCTACGACTATAATGAGCCGCTCTTCCACCACGTCCACCATTCGCCGGAGGCGTGCGCAAAGGTCGGGGTAACGCCCAAGCACGAGCATTATTTCTTCCCCAAGCAGTACAACAACCACCTCGGCACGAGGCCCACGACATTCTTCGGCTTTGACCCCTCTGTCACGAGGGATGAGGTGAAGGCGAGGCTCGCGAGGCACGAGGAGGAGAATACGAAGATACTTGAGCTGTCGCGCGCATTTCAGGTGGAGCTAGGCACGGGCTGGTACACGCCGGCCGGCGTCGTGCACGCGCCGGGTTCGCTCTGCACCTACGAGCCGCAGTGGAACAGCGACGTCATGGCGCTATGGGAGAATGTGGTAGGCTCCGGTGAAATATTCGGTCGCGACTGGCTCTACGGATATCTGCCAGAGGGGCATGAGGACGACCTTGATGCTGTTTTGGACGCGATAGACTGGGAGCTCAATACGATAGCAAACTATCGGGAGACCTATTTCCGCCCGAACGTACCCGAACAGAGCGGTGACGGATGGAAGCAGCAATGGATATGTTACGGCAACGAGTACGTGGCGGCCAAGGAACTGACCGTGGCGCCCGGCGCTACGGCCAATGTAAGCGACATGACAGCCTACGGTTGCCTCGTAGTGCAGGGGCATGGCAGGATAGGACCGCTTGCGGCCGAGTCGCCGACGCTCATCCGCTACGGGCAGCTCACGGCGGACGAGTTCTTCGTGTCGTACGGCAGGGCGAACGGGGGCGTGACGGTTGTGAACGAATCGCAAGTGGAGCCGCTCGTGATACTCAAGCATTTTGCGGCGCATGAATCCGGAGCTCCCACCGTGAGCCCTTTGCAGAAATGAGGCATCGTGAAGAAGACTGATAAGGCATTCGTTATAGCGGTAGTATCGCTGACAATCAGTGCGTTTACGGGTTTCTATACCCACATAAAACCGGAGAATTTTCTTGTCTTGAACGACAACGGCGATTATGTATATCACGGTATAGGCATTCCCGTCGCATCGCTTACAGCAGGGGTCCTCGCCATCATTTATTTGATTTACGCGTGGAACAAAGGGAAAAAAGATAAAGGGTAAAGCCCGCAGAAGGAGGAATGAAAATGTCTGATACCATGAAAGCGCAAGTGTTCTACGAGCCGCTCGTGATGAAGTACGAGGACGTGCCCGTACCGGAGATCATGGACAACGAGGTGCTCGTCAAGCTGAAGGCCGTCAGCATATGCGGCTCGGACATATCGTATTACTACGGGCATAGTCCGCTAGATACGCCGGATGGCAAAGGCCCGCTCTACCTCGGCCACGAGGCGTCCGGTGTCATCGCGAAGGTCGGCGGCATACCCGCCGCGCTGAACCTGTTTACGGAAGGCGACCGCGTGACGATCAACCCTGTGCAGCAGTGCAACGCGTGTCCCGCGTGCCTCAAGGGGGAGTTCAACGTCTGCCCCAACAGTGAGGTCATCGGTGTGTCCGTCAACGGCTGCTTCGCGGAGTACGTGCGCGTCAAGTACACTCACGCTTACAAGATACCGGACAATATTCAGTTCGAGCACGCGGCGTTGTTCGAGCCGCTCGCCTGCTCCACGCACGGCATATTCGACCTGGACATCAAGCTCGGCCAGACTGCGGTCATATATGGCGCGGGGGCTATCGGCCTGTTCATGACCCAGCTCGCGAAGGCCGCGGGCGCGGGCACAGTGGTAACGATAGGCACTCGCGATTACAACCTTGATGTCGCGAAGAAGCACGGCGCGGACCACGTGCTGAACATACGCGACAAGTCATCGAGTTACTATGTGGAGAACGCGGCTGACAAGGTGCGCGAGCTAAACGGCGGGGATCTCGCCTCGCGCTGCATCGTCGCCACAAGCAATATGGACGCGCTTCAGGACGCGCTGAACGTGACGGGCCCATGCTCAACGATAGTCTACTTCGGCCTGCCTTCACCGGAAGACCTGCTGAAGATACCTGTGCTTGACGCCATAACATCCGAGCGCACCATACGTTTCGCGTGGCTGGCTCCGCTCGTCTGGGACAACGTCATACACGCGGTAGGTTCGGGCCAGGTTGACCTCAGCCCGATCATCACAAACAGGTTCAAGCTCGATGAGCTCGAAGACGCCATCAAGTATATGTCAGAGAGCAAGGATCCAAAGATAAAAGGAGTGGTTGTATTTGACTGACTCCGCTGATCTGGATGTGATGCTGAGAAGGGAATGGGAACGTGAAAGATATGCTTTACGCGGGGCTTGATGTAGGTACGTCAGGTTGCAAAGCTTCGGTCATCGGAGTTGGCGGTGTCCCCGTGCGTAGTTCGTACAGGGAATACTCCACCGAATCCCCGAAGCCGGGCCATATTGAAATTGACGCCAGGGTCATATATGACGCGGTCAGGGACGCTCTCGCTGAGATAGCGGGTCCTGACATAGGCGCCATCGCGATCGCTTCATTCGGAGAATCCGTGGTGCTTCTTGGCAAGGACGATTCGGTTCTCACGAATAGCATCTATTATTCCGATATCAGGGGAATAGACGAAGTGACGGACATCAGGAATGCGATGGATCCCGAGGATATACTACGCATTACCGGCATGCCTGTGGGACCCATGTTCTCAGCCAGCAAGCTATTGTGGCTGAAGAAAAACGAGCCTGCACTTTACAAGGCGGCCGAACGTACGATGCTGTTCGGAGATTACATTTCGTACATGTTCACCGGTGAAAGTGTCATCGATTACTCTTTAGCTTCGCGGACGATGTTATTTGACATAGGCAGTAACGACTGGGCGCATGATGTGGCTGAGGCTATAGGACTTGACCTCAAAGGCTTTTCAAGGCCGGTACAGTCAGGTACGGTCATAGGCAACCTTCGCGGCGAGATCGCCGATGAACTCGGTTTGTCCAGGAGCGTAGTGGTGGTCGCGGGTGGTCATGATCAGCCCGTCGCGGCTCTCGGCGCAGGCGTTCTGCGGCCCGGAGAAGCCATGGACATCACGGGCAGCAGCGAATGCCTCCTCGTCGTCCTCGGTGACTGCGATACGAATCCTCTCATGACGCGTTATGGGTTCTGCTATGAACCCCACGTCCTGCCGGGCGCCTTCGTCACATTGGCGTTCAACGCGTCGGCGGGGGCCGCAATCAAGTGGTACCGGGACACCTTCGAGGCGGAGCGCTTTAAAGTTGCGATAGAGCGCGGAGAAAACGTATACGCAATCCTTGATGCGGAGATGGGCGACGAACCAACCGACATTCTTTTTCTTCCATATGTATCGGGAAGCGGTACGCCCTGGTTTGACTCGATAACGGGCGGGGCTTTTATCGGTCTGCGCCAGTCATCAAGGAGGCCGGAAATATACAAGTCGATTCTCGAGGGCATCTCATATGAGATCAAGTACAACGAAACTCTGCTCGAGAAGTGCGGCCTGACGTTTCATTCCATCATGGCGGCAGGAGGGGCCGCGAGATCGGCCAGCTTGCTTCAGATCAAAGCGGATATAATGGGAAGGCGCATCGACGTCCTCGATAACCGGGACATAGGAACGGTGGGGCTTGCTCTCATCTGCGCAAAGGCTATGGGCGACATTGATGATATAGCGGCAGTCGCGAAAGGTGACGTGAGGATATCCGCTTCGTATGAACCTGACGCGACGCGCGCCGAGTACTACGCGGGCAAGCTCCGGGAATACCGTAGCATCTATACTTCGATAAAGTCGCTGAACTCCATGCCGAGTTCCGACTTTGGAATGAGAAAGAACAGGTAGTAGGTATGTCATTTGTAACCTACAGAGATGAGGCCGGGAAGCTCATATCGGATGCGGCGGCGAAGGGCGTGAGCGTGGCGTTGTTTTGCACCGGGAGTTTCTGGAATACGGAAGCTATACTTATTGCG
Organism: Eubacteriales Family XIII. Incertae Sedis bacterium; assembly: GCA_031277015.1. Taxonomy (GTDB): domain Bacteria; phylum Bacillota; class Clostridia; order Peptostreptococcales; family Anaerovoracaceae; genus JAIRPC01. The sequence goes on from JAISLZ010000112.1 coordinate 23,172, forward strand.
GCTGATTCCTTTGCGAAGGAGCACGACATCGAGCGTATACCGGTAGTCATCGCGATGACGTCGCATTATTCTCATATGCAACAGACTACGAGGGTAACGAGGTCGGGCGGCCACCGAATAGGTTTCCGTTCCGTGCTCGAATACTGCAAGGCCCTCACTGAGGGGGCGTATGCGCCGTACCCGAACGTCGCGGCCATGACTCATCTCGACCACGGTGACCCCAAGGCCGATGAATGGGAAATGACGGAATGTGTGGATATGCTGTCAAGCGTCATGTTCGACGCCCAGACCTATCCATACGAGGAGAATGTGGAAATGACGGGCCGTTATATGCGGGAGTACGGCGACAGGGTGCTCGTCGAGGGCATAGTCGAGGGGCTTGCCGTAGGCGACGGCACGAAGGCGAAACAGCGCGATGACTATGTCGATAAGGCGGCCAATTTTGTGGAGAGCACGGGGGTGGATTTCCTCGTGGCGGACCTCGGCACGGAGCAGCAGTCTATGGGCACCGAGGCGCAATACCTGAAGGGCAGGGCGCAGGCCCTGACGAGCAGACTGGGTCGCCCGATGCTCGTGCTGCATGGGGTGTCTAGCCTGAAGGACGAGGATATCCGGGGTTTCGGGGAGGATGGAGTGGTGCGCGTGAATATGTGGACGCGCATAGTGCGTGAATCCGGGCAGTACGCCGCGAAGCGACTTGGGGAAAGGGGCGCGCTCATCTCGGCAAACGACTTCGAGGCGACGGAGGCTACAGCGTACATCAACGACAATATAGACGAAGCCGCCCGTATCATGAAAGGCATCATGGGCCAACTCGGCTATGCGAACCTGGCTTAGCCTGTACATGCGGCTCTATAGTGATATCGGACAGAGACGTTCGGATCATACGAAATTCATTTCAATGGCTGCGCGTATCTTCTCGGCGGATGGGTAATAGTCCAAATTGATGATCTCCGAATCATATTTTACGAGGGCCTTGACGACGCGTTTCTCGTAGTCGGAGAGAAATTTCAGGCGATTTAATTCAAGGGACATCGCATTCATCCCATCTTCGCCCTTGCCATTCTGTATGTATTTGTCCTTGCTCACGAGATATGCAAATAGAAGTTCCTTCGTGTCGTTGCGCGATCCTTTTGGTTTGAGCTCCCCGAGGACGGCCATTGCCTGATCCTTCTGATCGCCACCCAGAGGCATGACACGCTCATCAAACTCCCTGTTCCTTTTTTCTATTTCTTCCCTGCTACGAAACGGCCATCCATCCAGTAGACCCATAACGTACCCCCTTTTCTCCCTTGTTGTATGTTAAAATTGATGCGGGCGTGCATACGCTACTCTAATCATAAATTGCTAGGGGATGGATGTCAACGCCACGAATGAATAACATTATGTCATTACCAAAAGAGGAGGGAAAGAACGATGTCAAAACTGAACGTAGCCGTCATCGGCATGAACTTTGGCAAGGAGTTCGTGAAGCTGTACCTGAACCATCCGGACGTAGACCGTGTGGCGATATGTCAGCGTACAGAGGATGCCCTACGGGAAGCGGGGGACGAGCTCGGCATACCGGAGGAAGCGCGGTTCACGGACTTTGACGACGTACTGGCGCAGGATTGGGTGGACGCCGTGCACATAATAACGCCCCCCGCCACGCATGCTGACTACACCATAAAGGCCCTAAATGCGGGCAAGCACGCCGCCTCCACCGTACCCATGGGGCTTTCTGTGCGGGAGCTTCAGGACATATGCGAGCTGCGGGAACAGACCGGCCTCGTATACATGATGATGGAGACGGCCGTATACACGCGGGAATTCCTGTACGTAAGGAATCTCGCCAGCTCGGGCAAGCTCGGGAAGATACAGTTCGTGCGCGGCAGCCATATGCAGGATATGGGGCTCGAGGGTTGGCCCGAATACTGGCTCGGCTTCCCGCCGTTCTGGTACGGCACGCATGCTATATCGCCGCTGATCATCATAAGCGGCAAGATGGCGGAATACGTCATAGGCCATGGCTCAGGAACGCTCTCGGACGATCTCGCGCGGCGATACGGCTCCCCGTATCCGGTCGAGACGGTCACTATCAGGCTTAAGGACAGCGATGTTGCCGCTGAAGCCACGCGCTCGCTCTACGAGACCGTGCGCCAGTATCGCGAGAGCTTTGACGTCTATGGGACGAAAATGGCCTACGAATGGGAGCAGATAGCCGAAGAGGGCGCCGCCCTGTTCGAGGGGGGCGAGAGCGCCCGCAGGGTGTTCGCGCCGGATACGGACGAGCTACTGATTGAGGAGCTGAAGCCTTTCACAAAGCGCGAGGTCATACTCAACAAGGACAATGTTTCGTTCATCCAGGGCGCGGGCCACGGAGGCTCGCATCCCCATCTCGTGCAGGAATTCGTAGCGTCCATCGTGGAGGGCAGGGCGCCGCTGCTGGACGCGGCGACGTCGGCCAACATAACGGCCGCTGGCATCCTTGGGCACGAATCTGCCCTGAAGGGCGGCGAGAGGATATATCTGCCGGAGTTCAGGTGAGAGGTTCAAGGATAGATGCAAGCGCCAGGCCGCGCGACGGTCGCCAGTGAAACACTGACTAGCGCTTCGCTATATGATATGCAGCACCTTCTCTATGATGAAGCAGCTCGCGCCGCCGAGGGCGAATGTGATGGGCAGGGTGATCACCCAGGTCAGTACGATATCCTGAGCGATGCCCCATTTGACGGCCGAGGCGCGCCTGGCCAGGCCCACGCCCATTACGGCGGACGTGATGACGTGGGTCGTGCTGATGGGCGCACCGAGATGGGACATGACCTCGATGACCGCGGCGGAGGAAGTCTCAGCCACTAGGCCGCTCGCGGGCTCAAGCTTCGTCACGCCGCGCCCCATGGTTTTCATGACCTTCCAACCTCCTACCGACGTCCCGATGGCCATCATGACCGCGCATGCTAGCTTCACGGGAATAGGTACGGCCGCCCCCTCGGGCAGGGCGTTGGCCGTGACGAGGGCGAGGGTGATGATCCCCATAGTCTTCTGCGCGTCGTTCGTGCCGTGAGCAAAGGCCACGAAGGCGGCCGAGATGATCTGAAGGCGCAAAAACAGCTTGTTGACGCGGTGGGGCGACCAGTTCGCAAAGAAATTGAATACCAACTTCATGGCGATCATGGCGACGAAGATGCCGATGAACGGTGAGCAGATAAGCGGCAGGACCACCTTTTGCAGCAGGCCGCTCCATATGATATGCTCCATGCTCATGGAGTAGACGCAGGTGGCGCCTATAAGGCTGCCGATGAGCGCGTGCGACGAGCTGGACGGAATGCCCCACCACCATGTGAGCAGGTTCCATATGATAGCGCCGATGAGGGCCGCAAGTATGACAAACTCCTCCAGGCTCGTGCTCACAAGGCCGTGCGAGATGGTATTGGCCACCTTGTCGCCCGCGATCGCGCCGAGGAAATTCATGAGCGCGGCGAGCAGGATGGCGCG
>JAISLZ010000101.1 GCA_031277015.1 Eubacteriales Family XIII. Incertae Sedis bacterium
ACGACGCCCTGGTCGATCATCGCCTGGGCGACCTTCTTGAAGCCCGCGATGTTCGCGCCGGCCACGAAGTTGCCCTCCATGCCGTACTCGCGCGCCGCGTCGTCGATGCTGTGGAAGATGTTGACCATCATCCTGTTAAGCTGTGAGTCCACTTCCTCGAACGTCCATGACAGGCGCTCGGAGTTCTGCGACATCTCGAGGGCCGAGACGCCCACTCCGCCCGCGTTTGCGGCCTTGCCCGGGAAGAACGCGATCTTGTTTTCGATGAGATAGTCCGCCGCGTCCTGCGTCGACGGCATGTTCGCGCCTTCGCCCACGATCTTGCAGCCATTCGCCGCGAGTGCCTTCGCGTTGGACAGGTCGAGCTCGTTCTGCGTCGCGCAGGGGAGGGCTATGTCGACCGGGATGTCCCAGACGCTGCCGTCGCCGACTTCCCTGTATACCGCGTCGCCGTGCCTCTTGCCGTATTCGGAGAGCCTGCCGCGCTGCACGAGCTTGATCTCCTTGATGTCATCGAGGTTGATGCCCGCGTCGTGATGGACGTACCCGGTCGAGTCGGTCATCGTCACGACGGTCCCGCCGAGCTGCTGCACCTTCTGCGTCGCGAATATGGCCACGTTGCCGCTGCCCGAGATCGCGACCTTCTTGCCCTCGAAACTGTCACCTATGGACTTCAGGTATTCCTCGACGGTGTAGACGAGACCGTAGCCCGTCGCTTCCGTGCGCGCGAGGCTGCCGCCCCATCCGAGGCCCTTGCCCGTCAGCACGCCCGTGAACTCATTGCGGATGCGCTTGTACTGGCCGTACATGAAGCCTATCTCACGGCCGCCTACACCGATGTCTCCCGCGGGGACGTCCGTGTCCGGCCCGATGTGGCGCGAGAGCTCGGTCATGAACGACTGGCAGAAGCGCATGACCTCAAAATCGCTCTTGCCCTTAGGATCGAAGTCGGAGCCGCCCTTGCCGCCGCCGATCGGGAGCCCCGTCAGGCTATTCTTGAATATCTGCTCAAAGCCGAGGAACTTGATGATGGAGAGATTGACCGTCGGATGGAACCTCAGGCCACCCTTGTACGGGCCTATGGCCGAGTTGAACTCCACACGGTAGCCCCTATTGACCTGCACCTTTCCGCTGTCGTCTATCCACGGCACGCGGAACTGCACGATGCGCTCGGGCTCGACGAGCCTCTCGAGAAGCGCGAGGTCTTCATACCTCTTGTCGTTATCCACGACTACGCGAAGCGATTCGAGCACCTCCTTAGCCGCCTGCAGAAACTCGGGCTGGTCAGAATTTTTCTGCTCCAAGCTCTCGATTATTTTGTCAACATAAGTCATTTCATCCTCCTTTTTTACATACAGAAAAAACAATTGATAACTTTTTGCATTTCCCTATTCAAGCGCATGGCATCTATGGCCCAATGCTGTCTTCCGGATAAGAATTCAAATAGGTGAGGCTGCCAAAATCCCATCCTCCATGATGCGTATGGAGCAAATGATGCGCCTTCTCTGACAGTGGCTTGCCTATATATTCCTCATAAAGCTTTTGCACGGACGCGTTCTCATGCGAGAACCTAACGCACGAACTCTCGTCCAATAAGCGAAGGTTGGCGCCACGCGCAAAAGCAAGTTCCTTGCCGTCGTGTATCGGCTGCCCCCCGCCGCCCGCACACCCTCCCGGGCAGGCCATGATTTCCACAAAATCGTAGTGGCAGCTAGATTCTTCAATATGCTTCAGCAGGCTGCGTGTGTTCTGCAGACCGCTCGCTACCGCTACGCTGAGAGTGGTATCCTTGATATCGAACGACGATTCGACCCAGCCTTTATCGTGAACGCGTATGCTGCTGAACGCATCGACATCTGGATTCTCACCCACTACAAGGAAAAACGCGCTCCTGAGGGCGGCTTCCATGACTCCCGCCTGTGTGCCGAATATAACTGCGGCGCCCGTGCCTTCGCCGAGCGGCGAATCAAACTCTTCCTCCGGGGCATTTCTTGCGTCTACAAAGTTCTCCGAAAGCATGCGGTCCATCTCTCGCGTAGTCAGGACGACGTCCACGTCAGGGCGCCCGGCGCTGTCTTTGAATAACGGTATGGCGCACTCATGCTTCTTGGCCGTACACGGCATGAACGACACGCAGAATACCTTTGAAGGGCTGATGCCGAGTTTCTCGGCAAAATAGCTTTTGGAGACAGATCCAAACATCTGCTGCGGCGACTTGGCCGTAGAAAGATTGTCCGTAAACTGAGGATACTCGTGCTTCACGAAACGCACCCAACCGGGGCAGCACGACGTGAACATAGGCCATCTGTACTCATCCCTATGCGTCAGGCGCTCTATCAGTTCGCTGCCTTCTTCCATTATAGTCAGGTCTGCCGCAAAATCGGTGTCGAATATATAGTCAAATCCAATCTGCCTCAGTGACCCTACCATTTTTCTTACCGATGACTGCTCCCCCATATTGAGGCCGTAGGGTTCACCCCATCCGGCACGCACCGCCGGCGCCACCTGCACAACAGTCACTATGCTGGGGTCTTCAAGGGCAGAGTATACCCTGCCGACATCATTCCTTTCATGAAGCGCTCCCACCGGACAGTGTGTGGCGCACTGCCCGCACAGGCTGCATCCCGCATCGTCAAGAGTGCCGCCATCTGCCACACCGACGGTGGTGCGCGCTCCGGTGCCTATGACATCCCAAACATCAAGCGACTGCACTTTGTCGCACACCTGTATACATCTCATGCACTTTATACATTTTGATTCTTCCCTGATTAAGGGCAGATTTCGGTTCCATGTGTTTTTTGGGACGTGATGCGCATAAGGGCGGCTGAACACACCGATGTCATTTGCTATGCTCTGAAGGCTGCAATTGTTGTTGCGGGGGCAAACCGGGCAATCGGAATCGTGCTCGGAAAGGATAAGCTGGACATTCATGCGCCGCGCCTCCCTGACCCGTGGCGATGATGTCCTGATGACCATGCCGTCTTCGGCTACAGTATTGCATGCCGCAACCAACCTGTCATACCCTTCGACTTCGACTACGCATATGCGGCACGCGCCTATCTCGTTGAGTTCTTTGAAATAACAAAGCGTGGGTATGTTGATGCCTGCGCTCACAGCCGCCTCCAGTATCGTGTAGCCCTTCTTCGCTTCCACCGACCTGCCATTGACTGTGAGGCTCAAAACTCCGTGGCCTGTATTCACTCCTGCCGATTTTGCGGTCATATCCTATCCCCCCCTCCAATGGCTCCGAATCCGTAATGGTCGCACCTCAGACATCTGCCCGCTTCCTGAATGGCCTCTATCGGTTCCAGCCCATACTCTATCTCATCAAAGTCATTTTTTCTGCAATACGCTTCGCGTTCTGTCATATCGGACCTTCCGCAAGCCGAGTTGTCGGAGAACGCGGCATACGGTATATCCACATCTACGGCAATGCGATGGCTGAATCCCATCTCCCGGTCAATGAGTTCCGCAGCCTGTTTGCCTGCGGCTATGGCGAGTATGACCGTAGCCGGCCCGGACACGCAGTCGCCGCCGCTCACGGTGACCCCTTCATGCCTGATCTCGCCCGGCCTCAGAAGATCATCTTCCACGTCCTGGCCTATTGCGGAGATTACGATGTCGGCAGGGATGCTGGTTTCACGCCCCTCAATCCCCACCGGCTTCGGCCTTCCGTCGCTGCATATCTCACCGGCCATCTGGCGCCGGGCCCTCAGGCCCACGACACGCCCCTCATCATCGCCATCGATGGCAATGGGGGCATACAAGGTGAGAATTTCGCAACCCTCGGCGAGCGCGCCTTCAATTTCATCCGGAAGGGCGGTCATGTCCTGCCTGCGCCTACGATACACGCACGTGACTTTTGCCGCACCGAGCCTACGCGCCGTACGCGTCACATCCATAGCCACATTGCCCCCGCCTATTATGACAACCTGTTTGTCTTTGTAGTCGGGATAATAATCGTCACCGATACCTTTCAGCAATTCCACGGCCGAATATACGCCTTCTAGCCCTTCGCCTTCTATGCCGAGGCGCTTGCTGCCGTGGGCGCCAATCGAAAGGTAGACGCTGCTGAAGTTTTTTGTAAGATCGCCTAACGTGAAATCGTCTCCGAGGGATGAGCTGTACCTGACGTCAATGCCTACGGACAGGATGTGGCCTATCTCCTGATCGAGCAATACGCGGGGCAGGCGATAGTTAGGTATGCCGTAGCGCATCATTCCTCCCAGTTTCATCCTGCGTTCGAAGACAGTCACCGAATGCCCCATCAGGGCAAGATAATACGCCGCTGTCAATCCGCTCGGGCCGCCGCCGACAACGGCGATTTTCTTTCCGGTCGGCGCCGCTTTTTCCGGCGGGGGCGTAGGCTCGGCGTATTCGTATGCAAATCTCTTGATGCCCCTGATATTGACGGCGTCGTCTATCATGTTCCTGCGGCACCTTTTTTCGCAAGGATGCTCGCATATGAGCCCGCACACCGCAGGGAAAGGATTGTCCCTGCGAATGAGGCGCAAGGCGTCTTCGTACCGGCCTTCACGGGCCAGCGCGAGGTATCCCGGTATCATCACGTGAGCGGGGCATCGCGCTATGCATGGCACGGCTATCCTCTCGCGTTTCCGGGGCTTTCGCATCGCCAACGCCATATAGTCGTCGTGATAGGCCAATACGCCCCTGTATACCATATCTGCCGCCCCGAAACCTATGGCGCAGTCCGCAGTCGACTTGATCATATCGGCGGTTGACCTTATCAATTCCACGATGGAGCCGTCGGCGCTTCCTTCCAGAAGCTGCTCGATCAGGGCGTCAAGTTTTCCAAGGCCGACCCTGCATGGCACACATTTGCCGCATGTCTGCGCTATGCAGTTCTTCAAGAAAACAGACGCCATGGATACGGAGTCAACATCGGGAGGGCTGGCCTTGATGCGCCGCTCGAGGTCTTTGTATATCCCCTCAGCTATAAGTTCAGCTTCATCATGGCTCGGTATTATAAAATTCCTCAATTACCCCTCCTTCCAAAATATCATTTATTATATAGCCCCTATACCGTAACGAAAAACACAGGGAGAGCAGTCGTGCATATCGTTCGCTCTCCCCAATACCGCTGGCAGAAGCCAAAGCGTCTCTACGTAGGCTACTTCCCTTCGACCGCCAGGAACGACTCCTCGAGCGCGCCGAGGAACCAGTCGAAGTCTTCCTTCGTGGTCCAGATATTCGGGTACGCCCTGAGTATCGTGTCGTTGTTGATGGACGTCATCGTGTGGATGAGGTGGTTCACCGCAAGCTCCTTGCCTATCGCGTTCGCGTACCCCACTCCGCTCTCATCCTTGTTGAACTTCAGGCCTATCATGAAGCCGCGCCCGCGCACCTCCTCAAGGATATGGGGATACTTAGCCTGCAAGTCGGCGAGCCCGTCCCATATGTACTTGGCCTTCTCGCGGACCATGCCGGGGACATCGTGTTCGAGCATGTACGTCAGCGACAGTAGGGCGACGGCGCCGCTCATATTGTTGTCCTGATAGGTCGCGGTATGGTTCATCGCGCTCTCGAACGAGCCGTAGGCGGCGAGGTAGAGGTCGTCCTTCGCCTGCACGCCGGATACGGGCAGCACCCCGTCGGATATGGCCTTGGCGAACGTGAAGGCGTCCGGCACGAGGCCTTCGTAATATTTGTGGGCCCAGATGTAGCCCGTGCGGCACGAACCGGCCTGTACCTCGTCCAGAACCATGTATACATCGTACTTGTCGCACAGCTCGCGTATCTTTGGGAGGTAGTCGTCCGGAGGCACCACTATGCCGCCCTCGCCCTGTATAGGCTCGGCGATGAACATGATGACATCGTCCTTCTTGAACTCCTCCTCAACGGCATGCCAGTCGCCGTAAGGCACATAGGAGTGGTCCGGGGGCGGGGTCAGCCAACGCTGCCAGATATCCTTGCCGCCGGTGAACACCGCTTCGTTCGTCTTGCCATGGAAGGAGTTCAGCGTCGATACGATACGCTTCTTTCCTTTCTTCGTGCGCCCCGCGGCGATCTTGCACATCTTGATGACGGCCTCGTTCGCCTCCGCGCCGCCGCCGCCGCATACTACAGTGCGGGTCAGTTCGGGCGTCACGAGGGACATGTTGTGGGCAAACGCCGCAGACTGCGCCTTGAGCGCCAACGGATCCATGGTCATCGGCTTCTGGTCGAGATACTTGCGCACTCCGTCGATGATGTACGGGTTGTTGTGCCCCAGAATGTACACGCCGACACAGCCTATGAAGTCAAGGCGCTTGTTGCCGTCGGAGTCCCACAGATAGCAGCCCTCTGCCTTCTTGATATTGAAGGTGAGCCCGCCGTCAAGGCCTATCTGGCTACGGTACTGGTTCAGGTGGCCCAACTGATATTTCGTAATCGTCTCTGTGTCCAGCGCAAAGCTGTCCTCGAGTGTCACGAACCCCGGATACTTGTCTTTGATGTTCGTCATTCCTGTTTCCTCCTGTTGGTCAATACTATAACTTCTCTCTCAATATTTATCCAAGGCGCCATAAATGTCATGGCGCCCTGAACAGACACTTTATTGGATTTCATATATAACTTTACCGCCGAGAATGGTTTTCAGCACCTTCGTGTCGCGTATCTCCTCAGGCGTCGCCTGAAGGATATCCGTATCGAGCAGGGCGTAGTCCGCCAGATTCCCGACCTCTATGGAACCTATCTTGTCTTCATCGTGCGAGAAATACGCCGATGATTTCGTCCACATGATGAGCGCCTGCGCGGCAGTCACCGCTTCTTCTGGGTTCCATACCTTGCCGTCCGCGCCCAGACGCGTTATCGCGCCGTACATGCCTATGAACGGGTTGCAGCTGACAACGGGACAATCCGTGCTGCCCCCTACGATGAGACCCGCATCGATGAATGTCTTGACGCGCATATATCGGTTTGCCATCTCAGCGCCGATGAGGGGCTGTTCCCCCATCAGGAGCGCGATGGTCGGTTGCAGCGTGACCGGGATATCGTACTTTTGCATGAGCGGAATCTGATCCGGCTGGTAGACCGCATGGTGAATGATGTAATGGCGGGCGTCGGACGGATTGACCTTGTATGCCTCTTCAAAGGATTTGATCGCTACGTCGGCCGACTTGTCCCCGCAGCTATGTACGCCGACCTGCCAATTGTACTTCGCTCCCGTCTTCGCGACCGCTATCATCTCGTCTTCCGTGATAGTCGTATAGCCGCTCGTTTCGGGCAGATGTTCGTATGGCTTGCGCATCGCAGCTGTCCCCGTCGTCGGTATGCCGTCGAGCGTCACCTTGATCGCGTTCATCTTGAGCATATCGTCGCCAAATCCCGTTACAGCTATCATCTCCTCAATGCGTTTCAGATGGTAGTCGATATCGCCCCATGCCTTGTCGAGATAGAACATCATGCTTGTACGGTAGGTCAGCTTCCCTTGCTTGTATGCCTGGAGATACGACTTCATATGGTCAAACGTCATATTCGCGTCTATCAAGCTGGTGAGCCCGAAGCTGTTCGCGACCTTGCCAAACCCCACGACCGCCTGAATCAGATCGCCTTCCGTAAGCGGCGGCATCGCATCGTCTATTATACCCATAGCCGAATTCTCTAGCATGAGCCCGTTCGGATTGCCATCCTCATCGCGATCGATGATGCCACCGTCCGGATCAGGCGTGTCCTTCGTGATGCCCGCGATCTCCAGCGCCTTCGAGTTGACCACATAGACGTGGTGGCAAAGCCTGGAGCACATCACAGGTTTGTCCGGGCATACCTTGTCGAGATCGTCCTTTGTCGGCGGTTTCTTGTCGGGCCATACGAGTTCATTCCACTCACAGCCCTTGACCCACTTCCCGTCAGGGGTCTCGTCCGCTTTGCCCTTCACCATCGCCAGGAACTCATCCTTTGACTTCGCTTCTTTCAGATTGACGCTCATCAGCTCGATCCCTGCGAACATCGCGTGCATATGCGAGTCTATGAGCCCCGGCACCAATGTCTTGCCGCCGCCATCTATCACCTGGGTGTCAGGGCCGATGAGGGAATCGTCCATCCCTGGCCCCACCGCTATCGTCTTGCCGTCCTTCTCAGCTACATAGCCGTTGTCGATCACCGTAAAATCTGTCTTCCCCGCTTTGATCTCCGGGATTGTCAGGTCCACGGTATAGATTTTTACATTCTTAATTAACATATCTGCCTTGGGTGCCCACGTATTTTTCATTGATAATTACCTCCATTCCTTCTATAACTTCAAATTCAGGTCAAGCTGCCTCCTGTTTGAGTTTCTTCCTCGAAGCCGTCATGGCAAGCACCGCGAAAATCATCGCTACCACGGCGACGCCCACCATCAGCAACGTCCCCTGCTGCCATCCGCCGACGTTTACCATGGCCAGGATCATAGGCGTACACAGACTGATACCTATGAAATAGCACATGTTGATAATCGCCATCGAATAGCCTATATATGCGGGCGATTTGGCGAGAATCGGAACTATGCACAGATTGGCGGTAAGGGCAAAACCGCCGATGAAGAAGGAACACATGATCAGATGTGCGATTTGGATCGCCGCGCCCGAACCGAGCGACATATTAAGCGCCGCCGTCAAGATGGCGCCCAGGCACCCTATCAAAAGTACGACAAAAGGCTTGCCCGTCTTGCTAATCAATACGCCTCCGATAACGCATGCGGGGATGCCGCACAGCCCGTTGATGCTGTTGTACAGGTTTGCCGTCTCCACGCTGAGGCCGTACTGCATCTGAAAGAGGGCCGGATAGAGATAAATATACCCGTACAGAAGGAATGATACACACAGTTGGCAGATCGCAATAAACCACACGGGGAGATTTTTCAGAGCCTTGCCTATCTTTGGCGTTTCAGGCGCCTCTTCGCCCGGAGGGGCTTCGGGCGCTTTGATGATGAACAGGACAAGCAGGAAGCATACGGCGGTGAAAGCCGCGACAAACCACCACATCGCCTTTGCGCCCATCGCGTTGGTAAGCGGCAGGCCGATGTTCATGCAGACGAAGGAGCCTATCGCCGCAAATGTGGTAAAAATACCGGTTGCCGTACCGGCGCCCCCGTCCGCAAACCAGATATTTATCAGGACCATGCCGACCATGATGATCATGGCGAAGGATATACCCTCAATGACGCGCCCCGCGATCAGCATCGCGGGCAAGTCGCTCACGGCGCCGATAACGTTGCCGACGATAAGCATCCCTAGCAGGAGCAGGAGCAATTTTCTCGGGCCGAGCTTCGCCAGGATCAGGCCGCCAGGGATAGCCAATATGATGCCCGCTATCGTGAAGATGGACATCAATGTCGAAAATTCCGGCAATTCACCCTGGATAGGCACGAGCTTCAGTTGCCCAAAAGATACCGCCGTTGCGGAAACGTACAGAATAATAAGGTAAAGCCATTTGTTTTTCATAACAAATCTCCTCTGCAAACCACTGCTGCCTGCCAACATGTCTTGCTGTTGATCGACAACCCCCACCACTATTTGGGAAAGCCCTCCTTTCTTTGCTGCTATTTACGAGTACCGCAAGTATTATTCTTACAAATGGCGACGCCATTTTGGTTTGTATCTTAAGGAACGTTATCTAACCTGGTCTGTGTTTGAATATATTTATTATCGAGCGAAGATATGCGACAATCCCGCGTAACATTGGTTTTGCGAAAATTCCTATGCTACTGCTAATGCGTCAATGTTATATTATTCAGAATATTTTGTATTGTAAAAAACGCCACTTGCTCCGTTCACCTCAAAAATGCATGTAGTATGTCCACCTTCTACAGCAGGTATGGGACCATATGAGCTATAGGACGCCGCCTGTGCGGAAGCGGGGTATATGAATGAAACTTCCAGCCAGGACCGAGAGGTATCTGTCTACTGTAATGCTGGCTACCGGGCGGCCGTTGCTTGTCAGATAGTCTGAAATCTTCTTGGCTGTAGTGTAATTGCCGATATTGTCCATTGGGAAATCTCATATCCGGTGGTCTGGGAAGCCGCGAGTATCGCGAGGATGACGAGGACGACGATGACCTCGACGAGGGTGAAGCCCTTGCTGCGGCGCATGGCCACCCCGGCGTACGGCGCCACGCCCCTGTTTACCAGCGGTAAGGAGACGACACAAAGAAGGCACCGGCAATCCCGAGGGAATCGCGGAATGAGCCCGCGCCTTTGCTTTAATACCGTGCCTGTAGGTACGCAAAAACACGGAGCTGTCAGCCCGCTCCGCGTCTAAATCAAAATCTATATTAATGAAGGAATATACAGGTTCGGATGAACCTAGTTTATGATGCCCCCCCCCTGGGAAATGCTGGAAGCAAGACGCGCGTCAAGAGAGGCGTTACCTCTATAGCGAAATTGATATACAACCATGCTCTCCCGGAAGTGGAGGATTCTTACGCTAAACCCCTAGCGATGGTTGGAAATGTGATGCGTTTCATCAATCTGGTTAATTCAGTCGTATTCACGTAGATTCGTCCGCCTTGTGTCGGCAGTTTTCCCTTTCTTTCGTATTGCGATCTGTGCGGTACGGTTATCCTCGGCGTGAGCGATTCGCTCAATACGCAGCACCCATCACTCACCATCAAAAACACACCTATCATCTCTCGTGTATCGATTTTATGATATCTTAATTCTTATTGTCAAGTATGCAGATCCGCGTCGCTACCGCTATCGAAAAACTTCATCCAATCCCACCTCACCGTGCCGTCCTCTTTGTCGTACAGCATGTATCTGTGGTGGTAGCGGTCCTCAGTTGAGCTTCTCAAAAGAATCGACGGTGGCATTGTCAGACTGCAATTTGACTTTGAATATATTGTAGCCGCTAGTCAACGAAGCAACAAAAGGAGCTAATCCTTTGCTTTCCGTCAGATAATATGTGGTTATCGGATCTGTCGAATTGATGTCTGGAATATAGTAAACTCTCAATTCTGCAGAGCCGTCAAAATATGATCTGTCATAATAGTAGTACTCCTTAATGGCTCCTGAGCGATCGAAACTGACATAAAAACTTTGATCACTGTTCGCAAAGCTTCGAGTATCCCCTGTTAACTTTTCATATTCCAAGAGGCCAACGTGAATGTTATTTATATAAGAAAATTTGTTTAACACGATACCCCCACCCGTGATATTTAGCTGAATACTATAAAAGTAATCTCCTGGTTGATTGTATTCTTTTTTGAATCCCCCATCCTTTTGCGTTTGCTCAATCACCATGGTCTGCATACCCTGTACCTGCGTCCTCACCATCATTTGTATGTCCTTAATCTTTGCCTTATCGATATACCCCGTCAGCGCAGGGATGGCGATGGCCGCGAGTATCGCGAGGATGACGAGGACGACGATGACCTCCACGAGGGTGAAGCCCGCGCGTCCTCTCCTTCTCACCATTTGTTTCTTTAGAATCATGTTCATTTGATGCTCCCTTCTTCTACTATCTAACGTATTACCTATATGCGAGGTATC
>JAISLZ010000074.1 GCA_031277015.1 Eubacteriales Family XIII. Incertae Sedis bacterium
TCGCGACGCGATCACATGCCAGTTTCAGTATTTGACCTTGATGTCGTAGTAGTCAAGCGCCTCTTTCAGGACGACAAAGAAATCCTTCACATCCGGCGCGTCAATAGTGCCAAGGCAACACAGCCTGAATGTGCTTGTGTCGGACACCTTGCCCGGATATATCGTGAATCCGCGCTCATAGCAGTAGTCATGGACCTTCGTGAAGTCCCAGTTGGGATCGTCCGGATAGAGCACGGACACCACGAGGCGCGACTGCTTCTCATGCGGCACAAGGTCCTGGAAGCCCAGTTCCGCAAGGCCATCCAGGATAGCCTGCCACACACGCTGATGGCGCGCCCATTTGCCGTCTTCGCCTTCCTCCCAGTATTCCTTGATGGCCTGCTTGGTCGCATATACCGTCTGGACCGGCGGGGTGAAGTGCATCTCCCCCTTCTCCTCGAAGAAATAATATTGGGTGTAAAGGTTGCAGTAATAAGAGCGCTTGGGATAACCCTTCGATTCCTCGAGTATGGCCTTGTTGCCTATGATGAAAGACAGTCCTGTCATCGACATGAGGCCCTTCTGCGCGGACGCCATCAGGAAGTCCACGTTGTCCTTCTCTATGTCTATCGGAATCATCGCGTATGTCGAAGTCGTATCGACGATGAAGGTACAGCCATATTTGTGGGCGATCGCGCCGATCTCACGTATCGGATTCAGTATTCCCGTACCCGTCTCGTGATGGCAGGCATAGACGACCTTCACATCGGGATTCTCCTGCAGCGTCTTTTCTATGGTTTCCAAATCGGGCACATCCTCGATATCGAATTTCAGATTGATGTGATCCATGCCGTAGTATTCGCATACTTCGGCGCCGCGCGCGCTGTACGCCCCATTGTTCACGATGAGGATGCGCTTGCCGGCGGGCACCAACGAACTGATGGTGGCGTCGATATTGACCGTACCCGAACCGCAGAACATGACCGCTGTATATTTCTCCGGATCGCCGTGGACAATCTTGACAAGGTCGCCCTTCATGTCGCGCATGATATCGCCGAATTCTTTTTCCCTCGGGCAGATATCTGGAACGACCTGAGCGTATTTGACCGTGTCCGTCGTCGTAGCCGGCCCTGGGTTCAGCAGTACATTCCTCTTTACCTTCTCCATGTGAAACCTCCTCCTTCTCAGTACATTTACCTAAGATATTTTACTATGAATCGTATCCGCAGCCTTGCCTCTGCCCGCTATGATCGCGAGTATTGCGATCACGAGCCCGGATGCGGCAATGCAAATGAATACGGCATTCCAACTGTTCGTGGTGTCGAGGATCACTCCGAAGATGATCGCCTGCACCGCCGCGCCCATGTAGGCCGCCCAATCAAGTATACCAGCCGCCGTGCCTCCGAAAACACGCCCGCCTATATCCGTCGCATAGGCCCAGGTGAGGCCGTTGATGGAATAGATGAAAAATCCCGCGATGAAAAGCAGCACCACAACCAGGGTCATGTTCACTGTATTCGGGAAAATGAACACAGTTGCCGCGGAAACCAGTGAGCAGATGAGCACAAATGGAAGCCGATTGTTGGGGCTGTACTTATCCGACATCCATGGTACGATGAACGTTCCGAGCGCCATACCGAGAGGCAGCCAAAGAGTCCCCACCAATCCGCTCTTGACATCCATGCCGAGTTCGTCCACGAAATAAGTAGGGATAAAGGTCAGCAGGCCGTAGCGCGCGATGTTTGAAAACGCAATAATGATGCACCATAGATCAAATCGCCACTGCTTGAACAGGTAGGCGTAAGGGTACATCTTGCCTTTCTCGGCGACGATCCGCTCAAGTTCGTCCTCATGCTCGCTTCTCAGATCTTCCTCCTTGAATTCCTCAAGCCCGATATCCTTTGGGGACTGCTTGACCGTCAACGCGAAGATCAGCGCCATGACAAAGATGGAGATGACCGGTACGATGAAAGCCGCGCGCCAACCAAGATTTGGAAGCAGCGCAAAGGCGATCAGCACCATACCCCACGCCGCGGCGTTTCCAAGCGCGGAGAAAGCGTTCGCAAATCCGGTCGCAAAGCCGCGTCTGTTACCCGGCCACCACTTGGCGAGGAGCGCCATGCCCGGCGACCACAGCATCGACTGAAAATATCCGTTCACGCCCCATAGTATAGCGATGGCCGCGAATGAATTCTGTAGGCCCAGGACGATATTGACGATTGCGGACAGGACCGCGCCCACCACAATGAAACGCTTGATGCCAAATATTTCGCCGAGACGACCGTTGATGAGATGCCCGCAGCCGTATGTCCAGAAAAGAATTGACGAAAGGATGCCAAGCCGGGTCATATCCCAGCCCATCTGTTCTTCCATGAATGGCAGAGCCTGCGAAATGTTCAAGCGGCCTGTGTAAAGAAAACAATATAGCAAAGAGAACATCAGCAGGCAGACAGTTGAACCTTTTGTGAATTTTTTGAAATCTACGTCGGAATATCCGAGAGTGCTTCTCTTACCGACACCTGAATTGTTGATATCCATGTTTACCTCCATTCCTGCGGCATAAAGACGACTGATAGATGGCGGTTCGCCGATAACGAACCACATGGCCGGTTCTTCTATGAACCTGTTCGCGTGCAAAACAGCAGGGGGGCATCGGTTGCCCGAATCCCCCCGCACACGCTGCTATTTGATAGTAATAGTTTCTACGAGCCCCTGGCCGGGACGCTCGCCCCTGCGGAGCCTGGGCTCGATTTCGTAGAAGATCACATCGGATACGTATTTCACCGACGGGACCAGATAATCCGGTTTTGACAGAGCGAGTTGATCATAGTTGTTGCTACCGGAAGCGTACAGCCCGATGGTCCACGCGCCCGCGTTGTTGCCGCAATACATGCCGGCCGCCGTGTCATCGATTTTGACTACGGATTCGACGGGTATGACCTTCTTCGTGATTTCGTACGAAGCGAGCATACAGTCGAATACCATGAAGGGGCTCGGGCGCCCGGGCACCTTCTCGGAGTTCGTCGTGACGTCAAACTTGAGGCCGTAAGTGTCCTCGAGATACTTGTTGAGGTTTTTGGAGTCCTCTTCATAATATCCTGTATCGCAACCGACAAGTATCTCCGCTTCGCGCAACGCCGCGATACATTCGAGCGCGCCGTCGATAGGCTTGGCGAGGTCGGGGTCCACTATGTATTTCGACATGAGCGGACGGAACGCGGCAAGTATCTTGTCAAAATCCTCCTCCGTCCAATCCCTGCCGTATTTCTCGCGGAACTGCGCCGACACATCGGGGTCAGAGAGCAACATGCGCAGATGTGTAGGCTTGAAATTGCCCATAGGCTTCCTGATGGTGGCCCAATCGCATTCGATGTCATATTGCTTCAAAGCCTCATAGAACGGAACGACCGGCGCCTTGCAACCGCGCAGATCGTCCAGCGGCCACCTGGACCGCAAATCACCGGGGCCGTCGCAAAACGTACCCGCGGTATCAAGCACTGCCAATTCGATTTTTCCGGTATACCTTCTGTTATACATACCTTTCCTCCTTATTCTGAATAATCAAAAAATAAAGGTTATACGCTAGTATATGCCCGCTGGTTTAAATCAGGTTCAAGGAAAATTAAAGATTGGTTAAAGGGAACCCCAAAATGAAATCTGTGCTGATGCCGCGACGGCCGTACATTGCGCCGTCATGATTCCCTTATGTTGGTGTCGCGTTTGCAGACGAACAGAGCGCAGACCACCATCAGGATGCAGACGATTTCCATGGACAAAAATACGAACAGCCAATCATTCGTCGATTTGATGATGAACGGTAGGAACAGCGACTGGAGCAGCGCCCCGAAATACGCGGCGCCGTTCAGCAGGCCCGTAACCGTACCCGCAAAACGCCGGCCGCCCGCGCTCATGGCATGAAGCCAAAGGATGCCGTTGATCCCAAAAAGCAGGAACCCAACCATGAATATTCCCGCTCCGATCATTTCCTTGCCGGTCATGGACGGAAAGAGCACCACCAACGCCGCACTCAATCCCGAACACGCAACGACGCCAAGGCCCATGTTCCTATAAAACCACCGACCGACCAAAATGCAGACGACGAGCGTGCCGGCGCCCATGCCGGCCGACAGGATGAAATTCGTGCTCTCCGGGCTCAAGGCTATCTTTGCGCCCTCCGTATAGTAGACCGGGAGCAACGTGAGGAGCCCATATCTGCAAAAGCTCGAAAGAAAGGCTATGCCCATCCAAAACAGCAGGGATCTATCCCGCATAAGAGCGGAAAATACCGTCACGTACCGAAACGGCAGATGTGCGAGCACGCGTTCGCCCTCGGCCGACTCGTCGTCCGTCTCAACGTAGTCCCTGGTGCCGAGTTCCTTCGGATCCTCTCGGATAAACGCCATGAACACGACCGACACATAGCAAATGATGAACAGGGAATACCCGTGACTTTCGCTCCATGCGCCGTCGGTCGGCAGCAGACGCGCGGGAAGGTACAGCATGATCAGATAGGCAAAAGCCGAACACATGTTGATGAAGCCCACGGGCAGGCCGCGATCCGATTTCCTGAACCACTTGACGAGAATCGATATCCCGCCTATCCAGACCATGGACTGTATATATCCGTTGAAAAGCGAGAGGGCAAGCAGCACCGTCCATGGAGGCGTTGTATAGAGGAGGAGATTTGCCGCGACACTGCCAACGCTGCCGATGACGATGAACCGCGTAGCGCTGTATCTGTCGATAAGCAATCCGTTCAGCAGGCATCCGGCCGAATACCCGATATACACGCTCGACGACAGCAGTGACTGTATGGGCCCTGAAATACCGTAGTCCGCCGCTATCAGAGGGAGCAGCTCATTGAACCCGAAGCGCGCCAGATAGACCGTAGAATACAGCAGACCGAATACTATCATATTCAGCCATTTATAATACGTATTTTTCTTTCCTGCCCTCAAATCCATAGGGTTTTTATGATAACATATTTAATCGATGTTTTCGTGATAAACGGAGGTATGGCTGGTGTCCGTCCCATTGCAGCTATTCAGCATTTCGACCGCGTTCTCCGCGCTGCTTTTTGCCATCATATTTCTGTTCCTCTCGCGTGACTCAAAACAGCGATATATGGCGCTGTGGGCGTTGACCTTGCTTATCTTCGGCCTCATCTATTTCATCGACTATATATCGTCGGCCTCCGCAAATTCATCATATCTGCTGATTCGCTTCTTTATGCTGATCGTATGCGCAAACCTCTTCCTCGCGGGCACATGCGACTTTTTCGGCATACGCTTCCCTCGCTTCGCCTTTTATGGGTTCATCATCTCGGCAGGCCTGACTGCGCTGTCCCTCGTCGTGGAGCGGGGATATGAGTATTTTTCCATACCGCTCATCCTGTACTCGTCCCTCATTCTCGTATGCGCCGGCCTCATGTTCACGTTATACTCATGGACCGGGCACGTCACGGAAAAATACATAGCGAGCTTCATTATAATAGTTCTGGGCATATACAATATCAACCTTCCTTTCCATTCGGGATATCCGCCCGTAGTCCTGATCAACTATACCATCGGATTGATCCTCCTTAGCACTCTTGGCGTACTCCTCCTCATCATACATTTCAAGAAAGGGCGATTTCAGATAGCGATGAAGGAAGCGCATTACAGGTTGCTCGTAGAGAACGCGGCCGGCATCATACTGCTTTATATATATGAGGAAAAAAATTTTCGTTATGTCAGTCCTTCCGTTGAAGAGGAACTGGGCGTGACAGAAAAGGAATTGCTTGAAGACGCTCCGGCAATACTGGACGGGCTCGACGCCGAAAGCGGCATGAAGATGGGCAAACTGCTCGAGTCCCCTCCATCCGACGTTGTGAACTTCATCTTCAGCAAACGATTTTCCGGAACACAGAACCGGTGGTATGAAATCTACGCTACGCCGGTCTACGGCGATTCGGCGCTGCCAGTCGGCATAGAATGTATCATCAGTAACATCACGGTGCGGATGGACTTGCTGGACAGCCTGAAACGCACGGAGAAGGCGAGGAAAGAGCTCATCGAGGATCTATCCCACGAACTTCGCACGCCACTCACGATCATCAGGGGATATACGGAAGCGCTAATCAAGGAAAAACCGGAGGGGGTATCGTCAGTATATCTCGAAATCATAGACGCCAAAACCCAAACCCTGAACACCCTCCTCGAGGACCTCATACAAACATCCATGTTTTCATCAAAACAGATCGAATACAACTTCTATGAGATCAATGCGGCTGAGTACATTGACAAGCTCGCAAACGAGATTCGCCTGCGCGTCGAGGGCGATGGCAGGCAGTTTTTCTATGCGCATGACATCCCCCCGGACACGCTGTTCGTCATTGACCGAAGCCGCATAGACCAGGTGGTGTCCAACATAGTCGGCAACGCTTTGAAATTCACACCGCAAGGCGGAGAGATATCCTTCCTCTGCAACAAGGATGAGCCGATAGGAGGGGGAGCCGACGGGCGGCTTATGATATGCGTCAAAGACAGCGGAGGAGGCATCCCGGAGGCAGATCTGCCGAATATCTTTCGGCGCAGGTATTCGGGCTTGTCGCGCTCAAAGGAATCAGGTTCTGGGCTCGGACTGTATATTTCACGCGAGATCATAGAACAGCACGGCGGTGGCATATGGGCATCCAACAACCCCGAAGGAGGTGCCACCTTCTGCTTCTATCTGCCATGCTACGACAAAGCCGCGGCCTCTATGGCCGCGGCTCATTGAAAGCGACAATTTCGGCCGTCTCTACTTCAGGTACGACACTATGGCCTTTTCGTTCAGCGACTCCGCGTACTCGCTGTCCATCTCGCGGATGCCAGCCGGGAACTCGTACTTCGATAGCCTCTCGACGAACGGGTCGGGGTCGAAGCTTTCGGGGCCGAACACCCCGCTGCCCTTCCACAGGCCCTTGTCGATCAGCTCAAGCATGATGACCGGGCCGACCGCAGTCTGCGCAACGACGGAATTCGTGCCGTACCTCCCGATGCACTCCTGGTTATCCGCGACCTGATAGAGGTAGACCGAGCGGTACTTGCCATCCTTCCAGCCCGTGACCCAGGTTCCGGCGCAGCCCTTGCCCGTCATCTTACCGGAAGACTCGACGGGGCTCGGGACGACCTTCACAAAGAAGTCGCGAGGCGCGATGGATTCCCCTCCGATCTTGATTTTCTTCTTCGCGTCTGCCATGCCGACGGATTCGAGGTTCAGCAGCAACTGGCGAAACTCGCGCGGGACGCCGTACTTGAAGGTGACGCGGTTGCACTTGATGACGCGCGGCACGAGCAGCACCTCCTCGTGCTCAACGTTCACGACCTCCACGTCGCCGATGCCGCCGGGGAACGAAAATATCTCCGGCTCCGAGAACCTATCCGTCGTGAACCAGCCTTTGTCCTTCTCCCATATGACGGGCGGGTTGAGGCATTCCTCTATCGTCGTCCACACGGAGAACCCGAAATCGCCGCCGCCCTCGTAATTGTCGCCGTCGCGGACATTTACCTCGTCGATCTTGTCGAAGAGGTGCTTCTGCGCGTAGGCCGCGAAGACGTCGGCCATGCCCGGCTCGACGCCCGAACCGACCAGGGCCATGACGCCCTTCTTCCTCCACTTGGCGTGGCGCTCGAACTGGTAGTCGCCGAGCTTGACGCCCGCCTTGCGGAATGGCGCCCTCCTGTCGGGCGCCGAAAGCGTCATCGCGCAGTCCATATAGCCCGTGCCCGTCTCGTAGCACGTGTCAAATATCGTTTCATTGAAAGCGGGCTCCACGGCGTTCAATATAAAATCCGGCTTGTGCGCCTCTATGAGTCCTTTGATGCTGTCCGCATCGCCCGCATCGACCTGCGCGGGGATGAAACGCTTTTCGTCCAATTGCTTCGCGACGAGCTTCGCGCGCTTCTCGTTGTAGTCGGCTATCACGACCTCCTTCGCCCATTTGCCGCCGCTACCGGCGCGCTTGATGATCTGTGCCGCCGACGTACCTACGCCGCCCGCTCCGATAATAAGTAGCTTCATTATATGTACCTCCTAAACTATCCTCGCACGACACTGGCTTCCGATAGGGGTGTTGCCGTACAATACAGTTTTATCACCATAACGACGGGAAGTCAACGAAACATGGCCTAATACGGTCGCTTGGATGGCGAATGGCGGTACAATCCCGTAAAGAGGGCTATTCCTGCGGCTTTATCAGCGACTTCAACCCGCCCGGAATGTTGAGCAACGAGATGCCGCAGAGGACGAGAACGATGCCGCAGATGGTCGCGGCATCGGGGTTTTCCCCATAGAAGAAGAACCCTATGAGCGTCGCCACTACTGGCTCGACGGACGCGATTATCGACGCCTTACCTGTGTCCATGTAGTTCATGCCATAGATGAAAAGCGAATATGGAAACAGCGAAGTCACAAGCGTATGCAGTATGAGTATCGTCACCATGTACGCAGGGGCGGCGTGGATGGAGGATGCGATAGCTCCAAAGTCCGTGAATGGCACACAGGTCACGGCCCCTATGATAAAGGAATAAAGATTGACGGTCAAGGAGTGGTAGCCCCTGTTCAGGCAGAACCTCGTCGTGATACCGTATAGAGCCCATCCTATCCCTGCGAGCAACCCTATCGCTATACCACGGGCAGATACGCCAGCACCAGCCAGACCGCCGCTCACGATACCGCTCGTGAATACACAACCCGTAAACACGATGATGAGCGACAATACCTTCGTACCGGTGATCTTCTCTTTGAATATCGGCGCGGACATCAGGACGACGAAAACGGGAGACGCGGCGAGCAGTATTGACGCGACCGACAGGGGGTTCATGACCGTGGACATGCTGTAAAACAGGTTGAGCATTATGGCGCTGGATATGCCGGCCCCGGCGAATAGAGGCAGGTCACGCAATCTGACGCGGAAAAAGCGCCATCGTCCGCTGATCAGCAGAAAAACAGACAGTATGACAAAAGCGAGGGACATCCTCGCGAATACTATTGTCAGTGGACTATATCCTTCATTGTCAAGTAAGCGCACAAAGACGCCAACAGCTCCCCAGAGGCAGCCCGCCGTCAGAATAGCCACTACACCTATCTTCAACGCTTCATTCCTTTCCGTTCGGGAACCGGCCCGTCTATCCACAGGCAACAGAGCAACATGACCGCATAGTCCCCTTTTCTCTTACAACACCTCTTTTATTTTTAAATCATTCTAATCTAATGCGGAAATGGATTCAAGGTATCTGACCCTTCGAAAGATGATGCGAGTCGAAACGACAAAGCTTATTTATTATGTCAACCAATGTTCGTCTTCATGTAAACAAGTCTTAACATCCCGGAAATGGCTTGTTTATAAACGTACTTGTCCTTTTCCACACGCCCCGCAAGATTGTATACAATTTTATCCCAAGGCGGTTGTGGATAAATGCTCACCGCATATTTATTGAAAATACTACGTTTTTCTTCAAATTACCAAATGTTTACGTCGATTTATCCACAGGGCGTTCAGCTTTATTGTGCACGGTAATAAATGGTGGATTACTCCCCTTTATTACCAAGGAGGCTATCTATTTCCGCTTTGCTGAGTTTCCTCCAATGGCCGGTTTTCAACCCTCCGAGCAGGATTTCGCCTATCGCCGTGCGTTGCAGATCTATGACCTTGCTGCCGACTGCGGCGAACATCTTCCTGACCTGCCTGTTACGGCCTTCACGTATACTTATGTCCACGACCGCGTTGCTATGCGACTGGCGCACGAGCTCCGCGTACGCGGGCGCGGTGAGGCGCCCATCAAGTTCAACACCCCGTCTGAGCTTTGCGAGCTTCTCCTTTGAGATGACTCCCGCGACGCGCGCCCTGTACGTCTTGTGGACCTCGTGCCCCGGGTGAGCCACGGTCTGCGCAAAATCCCCGTCGTTCGTCATGATAAGCAGGCCAGTGGTGTCCGCGTCGAGCCTGCCTACGGGAAACACGCGCTCGTCTATATCCTGCGTGAGCTCCATGACTGTAGGACGGCCGCGGTCGTCGCGTACCGTCGTGATGTAGCCTTTGGGCTTGTTCAGCAGAATATAGACGAACTTCTTAGGTGGGGCGATCACGCGACCGTTCACCTCAACGATATCTCTCTCTCCCACATCTACGCCCGGGGATGTGACAAGGTTGCCGTTGATCTTCACGTTGCCATTCGCCGTCAGTTCATCCGCCCGGCGTCTGCTGCACACGCCCGCCCTCGCTATGTATTTGTTCAGCCTCATATGTCACCTCCCGCTTCTGCAATATTATTCAATCACAATTTCGACCTGTTTACAATCATTGCGGCAAGATGTATACTGGGGTTGATGCGGTCTGTCTTTCATGGTTTGTACCGTATAAAAATGAATAGTGCTTTTTGGTCGCAATAGCGGTAACGAGGAACCCGAACAGGCGGGCGACGGCCATCATCGGCTGCCTACCGCCCGGATATCGGGGCTGCTTTCGCGGCGGCGTCCCGTGCGCAGGAACATATCCGCGCGCCGGGCAGACCGTGAAGGCAACTGTGAGCGCGGACGAAGCGCGATGGCCACTGTTCTGTAGCCCGGATGTATGCCGGGGAAGGGATGGGAAGGCGCGCGGAGGATGAAACGCCAGCCAGGAGACTTACCAAAGGGATGCTTTGGCTATATGCCCACGCAAACGTGTGTCCTCGCATATGCCTATAGCGGTTTCCCCCGAAGCCGTTCCCGTATCACCCGCCGATCACGAAGGATCAGACGCGCGGCCGGTCCGCTCGGAATGTTTTTTGCGTGATGTATCGCGGCGATATGCCCCCGGAACAAAAAGCCCATCGACAGGGCGGGCCAAGCAAGGCCACATAAGCGGTGTGACGCCCGCCGGCAAAAGAAAAGGAGCAAGTTACAATGCAACACACCCACAGAATCGCGCGGGGGAGAATCCTCGCATTTCTCATCACCTTCGCGCTCGCCTTGGCGTGCGTAGTACCTGCGGGCATGAGCGCGGGAGGAAGCGCTGTTTACGCGACGTCCGCCAAAGAAACGCCATCCGAATGGCCTTCGTTCCGAGGTGATCCGGCGACCAAGGGCATCACCGAAGCGCCGACGGCAAAGACCGCCGGCGACGCCAAAAAGAATTGGGAATACCGATTCCGCAAGGACGGAGGCCTGATCGCCGCTGGCCCATTGCTGATAGGCGACAGGATATACCTCGCCATCTCGGACACGGCGGACTACATGACCCCTCCATCCAAACTCCGCATCGTTGCGCTGAACAAAAAAGGCCAGGTTGTCAAGAGCGTATCAGTCACGGGAGCGAACGGCACGAATACCGGCCTGCCGATAGCGGCCCAAAGTATCGGCTACGGCGGAGGCAACATATACGTGCCGCTGACGGATGGGACGATATGCGCGTACGACGCGAAAACATTGAAGTTCAAATGGCGCTCCGCCCGGATAGCGGAAGGTGCGGATGTCATCAGTTCCATTACGTACAAGGACGGCTACATCTATTCGGGCGCATCGACGGGAATGGCTGACAGCGGCTGTTTCTTCGCACTGAACGCGAAGAACGGCAGGGTCGCGTGGAAGTACGGTCAGAAGGGCTACTACTGCGCAGGGGCCGCGTTCACGGACAAGGCCGTATTCTTTGCGGGTGAGGATGGTATCCTCGTATCGCACGCGCTCAAATCAGCCAAGACCTATGACTCCTACAAGCTCGATGGGGCCGTACGCTGCGAGACGGTGATAAGCGGATCCACCCTGTATGTGACCACCAAAGAGGGGAAGCTGTACAAAGTACCGGTCGCAAAGAACGGTAAGACTTTCACAGACAAAGATGTCAAATCCGCTACGCTCTACGGCCCTCAATGTACGAGCGAGCCGATTGTATACAATAATAAGGTCTACACCTTTTCCGCAGAGGCTGCTTTCGGAGGGACGAGCACCCTGGAGGTATGGAACGCAAAGACTCTCGCGAGGAAATCATCCGTGGATGCCGGCGCGTACATACAGGATCAGCCACTGCTCACGACAGCGTACGCACACAAGGGCAACGGCTACAAAGTCTACCTCTACGTGCTACAAAACGATGCAAAAGACGATGTGCTTGTCATCACCGATAGCGCCAAAATGGCCAAACCATCCGTAGGAAAGCTCTACAGCCCAGGTGGCGATTACGCGCTCGCCAGCCCCATAGCGGCGAAGGACGGGACGCTCTACTTCTACCACTCGGTCACCAATCCGACTGACTGGAGTACGGACGCGCGCCTGGTATCACTCGGAAACGCTGCAAAGAAATACACCGTGAAGTTCAATGCGAACGGCGGTAAAGTGAGCACAAAGAGCCTGAAGCTATATAGCGGCGCGAAATACGGAAAATTGCCCGCCCCAACGCGCAAGGGATATAAATTCAAAGGATGGTACACGAAAAAGTCCGGCGGCGTCAAGATAAGCGCGGGCAGTACGGTCAAGATCAAAAAGGCCGCCACACTCTACGCACGTTGGTCGAGAAAGTAACATATGAACAATAATGTCCGTAACGCGGGGACAAAGACAAAGGCGATGATGCTGGTCATCATCATCGCTCTTATGCTTTCCGCATGTGTAGGTTCGCCGGGTGGGGATAGTCCCCCTCCGGCGACTGAAACCGTGACCTCCACGACGCCGGAGGCGTACACACCTGGCGTTGCAGACATAGGTACTACGGGCACCGCGGCCACGCCCTCGGTGCCTGCGGTTGCCACCGGTGTGATGCCTGCGGCAGAGTGGCAGCCGGTATCCGGGCACGCGATTGATGAAGCGAACAGCGACGAAAGCGAAGGGCCCGACGCCGATGATGAATCCGGCAGCGTCCAAGACGAGAATGACGCAAAAGATAAACCCAAAGGCGGAAGTCCGGAAAAGAAGAAAATCAAGTCGGACAAGGATAAGTCCGATCAAACAAAAAACGGTGGTTCCCAGGATGTAGACAAGGGCGACAAGCCCAAAAAGAAGCCTGACGACAAAACCAAGCCAAAGCCCAGACCTCCAGCCGACAAGATCCCCGTATTCATATCCATAGACTGCCTGACCCTGTATGCAAAAGACCCTGATATGGCGGGGCAGGTGTCCAACAATGGTCTCATTTTATCAAAAAAAGAAATCCTGGCTGCATCGGGCGCAAACGTCTACGACATCCTCAACGCGAGCGGCGTTATATTCGTAGGCACAGCCTATATATCATCCATCGCAGGGCTTTCCGAGGGCGACGGTGGTAGCAAGAGTGGATGGATGTACAGCGTTAACGGCGATTTCCCATCTATAGGCGTAACGAAATACGAGGTGAAGGATGGAGACTACGTTCGATTCCGCTACACGCTGGATGGCGGCTCGGATGTGAGGTGATCGATGCCATGGCAAGCAGGATTAATCCAGGCCACGCCTTTCCGAACTATCATCCCGCGACGGTGTTCACTTACATTGCAGCGGTCATAACGTGCGCCATGCTCACCATGCATCCAGTATACGTCTGTATCTCGTTTGCCGCCGGTACGATATACGCCATCTATCTCGGAGGAGCGCGGCGCTATATTCTCGGGCTACGCCCCTTGATCGTCATGTTCACGTTCATCGCGATCATCAACCCTCTGACAAATCACAGGGGAGGAACCATCCTATTCACCGTGGGCGGCTCACCGGTGACCTTCGAAGCCCTGCTCTACGGACTGTGTGCTGGAGGAATGCTTCTATGCGTCCTCGTGTGGTTCATGTGCTACCAAATGCTCATAAACAATGACAAATTCATGTATCTGTTCGGCCGTTCCGCTCCGGCTTCCGCGATGGTGATTTCTATGATCTTGAAATTTGTCCCGGTCATGACCGTTCGGATGAGGGAGATCACGGATGCCCGGAAAGCGCTCGGCGTGGACCGTTCCGAGTCTACGAAAGAAAGCGACGGGGCCTTCATACAGCGCCACATCAGGAGGAGCCATATCAGGGACGGTGCGCGCGCAAGCGGCGTCCTCATCAGCCGTAGCATGGAGGATAGCATAGAGACGGCCGACTCGATGCGCGCTCGCGGCTATGGCTCAGGACCACGCTCGACATTCTCGCGCTATCGTTTGAAGACGAGGGATATAGCCACACTCGCTACCCTTATCGTTCTCTTTGCCGCGAACATCTGGTGCGTCTTTTTTTATCCTGATGCCACCCACGGGCAAAGCTTTAGATTTTTCCCATTCGTGTATGGGATCACGCTCAGCCCGCTACCCTATGTTCTGTACGCCACACTGCTGCTCTGGCCGTTTGCAGACGAGGCCGCGGGACGCTTGGTATAGCTATCATGAATAAAAAACGAGCGAAGGGAAATAGCTCCGGCAATGAGACCGCCATGTCGATCAGAGACCTTTCATTCACGTATGCGGGGGCTAGCGGAAGGGCGCTGGATGGAGTGACCTTTGACGTAATGCGCGGCAGTTTCGTCCTACTCTGTGGCGCGTCGGGATGCGGCAAGACGACATTGCTGAAAAACCTCAAATCGGAGATAGCGCCCGCTGGAGACCGGTCGGGAAACATTGAGGTGCTTGGCAGAGATTGCCTGACCCTGCGTGAGTCGGCCGAATATATCGGTTTCGTCATGCAGGATCCGGACAACCAGATCGTCATGGACTCGGTCTGGCTCGAGCTCGCTTTCGGCCTCGAAAACCTGGGGGTCGCACCCGACGAGATAGGCAGGCGCATAGGTGAGATCGCGTCCTTCTTAGGTATAGAGGGTTGGTTCGATAAGAGCGTGTCAGAGCTGTCCGGCGGTCAGAAACAGATACTTTCGCTCGCCGCCGTCATAGCAATGAGGGCCGAGATAGTCATACTCGACGAGCCTACGGCGCAGCTCGACCCTATAGCGGCGATCGAGTTTCTGCATGTATTGAGACGCGTAAACCGGGAGCTCGGCAAGACCGTGATAATATCAGAGCATAGACTCGAAGATACGCTCGCTGAAGCCGATAGGGTCGTATACATGGAGGCGGGACACGTGGGATATGACGGGGACGGCCGAGGATTTCCGGATTTCCTGGCGCGCACGGGCAGTGCGTATGCTGCCACATTGCCAGCGCCCACGCGGCTCGCTATGCGGCATGCAGCGGAGGACGGCCAGGGTAGTGCGGACGGTTTTCCTCTCAACGTGAGACAGGGGCGCGAGTGGGCGCGCGGGCTATCGCCGTTTTGCTGCGGATCCCATGAAACGCCAAAACCACGCGGCGACACGGCTATCGCCGCGACAGACATCTGGTTCCGTTACGATAAGAATAGCGGCTTCGTGCTGAAGGGGCTCGACGCGGACATTCCCGAAGGGGGGCTGCATACGTTCGTCGGGGCCAACGGCAGCGGCAAGAGCACATTGCTCGGCGTGCTTGCGGGTGTATACAAACCGTACAGGGGCAAGGTGGCGATGTCAAAAGGGCGAAAACTCTGCATGCTGCCCCAGAACCCAAAATCCGTTTTTGTCTGCGATACGGTGTCCGACGATCTGCGCGAACATGACGCTTCGATAGCGGAGAGCGACGTACTCGAAATGGCGGGGCGGCTAGGCCTTGACGGGTTGCTGGGCAGGCATCCCTATGACCTATCGGCCGGGGAGATGCAGAAGGCCGCGCTCGCCAAGGCGCTGCTGCTGCGTCCCGATATACTGCTACTCGACGAACCGATCAAGGGACTGGACGCTTTCGCGAAAGGGGAGATCGGAGAGATACTGACACAGCTCAAGGATTCCGGTGTCACGATAGCCGTGGTCACGCACGACATAGAATTTGCCGCCGAGCACTCCGATACCTGTTCCATGATCTTCGGCGGCGCGATCATTGCAAGCGGCAACGCGCGTGAGTTTTTTTCCGGCAATCTTTTCTACACTACGAGCGTCAGCCGTGTGACGCGTGGACTTGCGGATGACTGTATACTTGAAAGCGACGTCGTGTTTGGGGAGCTTGGATGAAAGCGCGTACTATTATGGAAATCTCTATGCTCACGACCGTGCCCACCGCGCTTTTTCTGTGCGCCTATTTCGAGGTTCAGGCAGCCGCCCTGCTGACGGCGCTCGTTGCGGTAGCTTCGTTCATACCGTTCTTTGCGAATTTCGAGCGAAGCAGGCCGGCTCCCTCGGAGATCATGCCTATAGTCGTGCTCTCGGCCGCGGCTGTAGTCGGGCGCGTGATGCTTGCTCCCATCCCGAACTTCCAGCCCGTCTCGGCCTTGGTAATATTCACCGGACTATATTTCGGGCGCGGGAGCGGATATCTCATGGGCGCGTTCTCGGCGCTTGTATCAAATATTATACTCGGTCAAGGTATGTGGACGCCGTGGCAGATGTACGCGTGGGGAGTGATGGGGTTTGTCTGCGGATTGCTCACGGAGAAGGGCGTCCTACAGTCGGGAAAAAAACGCGGTATATACGCCTACGGAATTATAGCGTCCTTTCTGTACGGCCTGTTGCTCGATACATGGTTCATCGTCGCCTTCGTATATGACGTGAACGCGGGAAGCGCGTTAGCTGCCTACGGAGCGGGACTCGTGATGAATATATCGCACGTGTCCTCGACGGTCATATTCCTCGCCCTGACGCTCGGACCACTAGGCAGGAAGATAGAGCGCGTCAAGATGAAGTACGGCCTCGGATCCTGATACCTCCTCCGGAACTTGTCGTGTCGTTCCGACTCAAGAATGGATATCGGGCGGCGTGGTATATAATATAAGCATGATTTATCGAACGAATGGGAAGGACGGCGGGAAGGTGTCACAGCTCGCCTTTGGGTGTATGCGGCTGCCGCGACGCGGACGTAGTATTGATTTGTCCGCGTCACGCAGGCTCACTGACCGCGCGATAGACGCGGGCGTCAACTATTTCGACACGGCATGGATGTATCCGGGCAGCGAGACGGCTGTCGGTCAGTTGCTCGCACCGCATCGCGAGCGCGTGAACATCGCGACGAAGATGCCGATGATACTCGTCAAGAAACCCGCGGACTTCGACAAATACTTCGCGGCTTCACTTGAGCGATTGGCCACGGACCACATAGATTACTACCTCCTGCACATGCTCACGAGCGGCGGGGATTTTGAGAAGTTTGCCGCCATGGGCGTCACTGAATGGGCGGAGCGTGAGAAGGCACGCGGGCGCATAAGGAACTTTGGGTTCTCTTTTCATGGCAATGCGGGGTCATTCAAGAAGATCATAGACGCCTACGGCTGGGATTTCTGCATGATGCAGTACAACTACATAGACACTGAATATCAGGCGGGGACGGGAGGGCTCTCGCACGCGGCGGCGCGCGGAATGCCTGTGCTCGTGATGGAGCCTCTGCGCGGCGGCAAACTCGCAGACGTCCCGCCGGAGGCCCGTGCTGTGTTCGCCGAATCAGGGGCCGCAAGGCGTTCACCCGCCGAATGGGGACTACGCTGGGTATGGAATCATCCCGAGGTGCTGACCGTGCTGTCTGGCATGAATACCATAGAGCAATTAGAGGAAAACCTGAGCATAGCGTCGGATGCCGGGGTAGGCGCTATGGGAGAGAAGGAGCTTGAGGCCGTCGCGCGCGCAGCCGACATCATAAACAGCACGATCAAAGTACCGTGCACGGGTTGCGAATACTGTCTGCCATGCCCCGCGAACGTGAACATCCCCGCAGCCTTTAGGTACTACAACGGCGATGTTTTTGGAAGTCGCGCCGGACTAAGGATGAGGTATGCGATGGAAGCGGGCATACTCCCCGACGAAACGGCGTTCGCCTCGCAATGCACGGAATGCGGCAAATGCGTAGAACACTGCCCGCAGAGGATAGACATACCGCGGGAACTCAAGGCCGCGCGCGCGGAACTCGAACGCTTCTGGTCGCGGCCTGTCGCGGCCGTCGCAAAGACCTTCACGACCGGGAGACGGTGATCAGCCCCTGACAGCATTTCCTGCCACCGCGACGGCCTCGATTTCGACGAGGGCGCCTTTGGGCAGTGCGGTGACGGCGACGGCAGACCTCGACGGTAACGCGTCGCCCGTGAAGTAGCGCGCGTACACTTCGTTCATCTTCGCAAAGTCGCCCATGTCATGCAGGAAGACCGTGGTCTTGACGACGCTGCCCATCGTGCCGCCGCCGGCTTCGATGACGGCCTTGAGGTTGTCAAGGGCGCGCGCGGTCTGTTCCTCTATGTCCGCGCCTACGATCTCCCCCGTCTGCGGGTCGAGCGGTATCTGCCCCGATGTGTAGATGAAATCCCCTATCCTGTTCGCCTGCGCGTAGGGCCCTATCGCCGCCGGGGCGTCTGTGGTCGATACTATCTGCCTGTTCATTCGTCATCCTCCGTAATGTCATCTTCCTGCTCGTAATAGTAGGAGTAGTCCACGCCTTTCATGAATACTTCGCGGTCGTCAATTTTGTCCGTGAGCGCGGCTTTCAGCAACTCTTTGATTGGCTTGCTGTCACGCACGCTTCTCTCCATCGCGCCGAGGTAGTCCTTTTTGTTGATTTGGCTCCAATCGACGCAGCGCTTCAGGTTCTTCTTCAGCATCAGGTCGAGCCATATTCTCGTGCTCCTGCCGTTGCCTTCCATGAACGGATGGACGACGTTCATCTCTACGTATTTGTCCACGATTTCATCAAAAGCGCTTTCCGGCATATTCTCGACAGTTTTCAAGGATTCCGGCAGGAACTGCGCCATCGCAAACTGAAAACCGCCCTTTGCGATATTGAGCGACCTGATCTGCCCGGCGAAGTCATACAGGCCGCCGAACAGATATCCGTGAATCTGCTGTAGGCCCTTAACGGTGCCGACCTCGATGGTGTCGAGCAGCGAACTGTCGAATAGCGCGTAGGCTTTCGATTTGCTCTTGCCGTCGATGGTGTCGTCGGAATAGGTGAACCATTTGATGAACTGCGTCGCTTTCTTGCTCGGCACGTTTTCCACAAGCGTTAAAATATCGTCCTGTACCAAGCAATCGGTCAATCTTTTTTTGCCGTCCTCGGCTGTCAATTTGAACTGGCTACAATCTGTAGTCAGTTGTGAGCCGTTTTTCTTTAGGCGAGTTTTCAGCACCGTCCAGTATTTACGTGGGTCTTTGCTGTCCGTCAGCACGCCGACAATATCGACCACGGAAAACCACCACTTGGAGCCTTCATCATCCCAAATTGCACGGACTTCTTTGTCATCGAAGAAACGGATGGATATTTTGTCCATCAGATATTATCCTCCATATCAATGAATATCAGCGTTGCCGTCACGGCTTATCCTGCCGCCGCATCTTTTGCGGTGAGGCTTCTGGACTCTTTGAGCGTGCACCCGCGAACCCTTACCGCTTCGGCTGCGCGCTTCGGATCGTAGCTGCCGCTGCCGCAGATGGTGACGAGCGTCACCGTTTTGCCGGGTGGCAACAGCGCGATGATCGCGTTGACGGCGGGCGCGGGGTTGCCTGCCCAGATGGGGCCGGCTATGACGATTTCGTCGTACTTGCCGAAATCCACGCCGGGATCCACAATCCTCGACGCTTTGCCGCCCGCCGCCTGCATGCAGCCGGGGATGAATGCGGTAAGCATGTTGCGGCGGGTGCGCTCCTTTACTTCAAAAGCGTTCGCGCCTGTTTCCGCAGCAAGCTTCTCGCAGTATTTTTTCGTCGTGCCGCCCAGCGAGTAATACAGAATTGCCGTTGACATGATGGTCTCCTTTCCATGATACGGCTATGCCGCGTTCGCGTGCTTGATATTTGCAATTATAGATGAACTGGCCAAGACTCAGAATCGTGCCATCAAAGGACGTCGTAGCCTTGGTCTTCGATGGCTTCTTTGATGTCCGCTCGCGAAACGGCGGCAGGATCGTGGGTAAGCGAGGCTGTACCCGCACCCAGATCCACGGACACGTCCGCGACGGACGGCAGCGCACTGACGGCGTCTGTTACCGCTTTGACACAATGCTCGCATGACATTCCTTCTATTTTTATCGTCAAGTGTTCCATTTATTCCTCCATTCCTGAATCATTCTCGAATTAATTTACTCAAATCATTTCACCCTCAGCCTTTTCATCCGCCCCGTCTTCACGCACGTCATCCCCCTGATGTCAAGTACTTGCTTCGTGCTATGTACCCCGCTTACAATTATACAATAAAAAGAGAACCGCCGCGGCAGTCCTCCTATTTAGGCTATTGAGATACAGTGGCGGCAGTCCACGGGGCGCTCCTCGCCCCGTGTGAAGGTGTAGAGCCACATACGTCCCGTGGACCAGCTACTACCTCACGATAATCTTCTTCTTCACGCTCTTGCGTCCGGCCTTGACCGTGATGGTCGCCTTGCCCTTCTTCATAGCCACGAGCTTGCCGGCCCTGTCCACCTTCACGACCTTACGGTCCGATGAGCTAAAGGTGACCTTCACGCCCGTGGACGCGGCGCTTCTCAGCTTCACCTTCACGCTGTACACGC
>JAISLZ010000064.1 GCA_031277015.1 Eubacteriales Family XIII. Incertae Sedis bacterium
CAGGAGAGGGCGCACAGGTTTCACCCTAGTCGAGGTCATCGTAGTCCTCGTCATCCTCGCTATACTAGCCGCTATCGCGATCCCCGCGCTGACGGGGTATATCGATAGGGCCCAATGGAAGGACATGGAATTTAGGACCAAGATGCAAATGACGGCATTTACTACCCTCGTCAATGAGATATACGCGCGTGACGGAGGATTCCGTCTTTATGACAGTGGACAGGCGCAAGAAGGTGATATCTTCAATATAGTGGCAGCCAACCCATGGACGGACCCTGCAGGGCAAGGTATACTTCTTGTGGGACTCACAGACTATGGTAGGTTGGAATATGAGAAGTTAACCGGAGATACCGAAAGCTTTAAAAGTACAAATGCGCGTCCACATGTAATAGTGGATGCGAGCGGAGCTGTTAGAATATATTCATATGTATATGATTTATACTTCCCTGATGGTGAAAGAAGGCATCTGATTTGCGATTATGTGCCAGATATCAACTCAGCCGATCCTATCATCAGCGGTTATGTGAACCTGGAAAATACAAGATTAGGAGGAGCTAAAGATATGACGAACGGTTTTAATATATTACAACACCAATCGAGTTTTAGTCCACAAGCCATAAAACTCAACTAATCATATCTCGCATAGAGAAACTTTTCATCGCTTGTCCCTAAGTATTCGCACTCTCGTCCGCTACTTGAGGCTGATGTCTACGGCTACGATTTCGGCAGGGCTGCCGAAGCGCACGGGTACGGCGAACTCGCCGCAGCCGGAGCTGACGATGATCTGTTCGGCGCCGCGGCGGTAGAGCCCGTACGTGAGCGCTCGCGAGATGGGGTCAAAGATATGGAACGGGAATATCTGCCCGTCATGGGTGTGCCCGGAGAATTGTAGCTGTATCTTGCCTGATTCGGCCGACTCGCCTACAGACGGTTGGTGATCTATCAGTACGACGGGCAGGTCTTGCGTCATGCGCGCTTCGAGCGCCGTGAGCGGGGCTCTCCCTATGCTGCGGTCTATCCTGCCCGCTACGTAGAACGAGCTCCCGGCGAGGGTCACGTCGTCCAGCAGGCATATGATGCCGGCGCGTTTCATATAGCCGAGGACTTCCTCCGTATCACCCCTGTAGGCGTCGTGGTTGCCGAGCACGAAATATACGCCGTATTTTGCCTTCATCTGAGAGAAGCGCGTCGACGCGTATTCCTTCAGACTCTCTGGCGTTCCTTCGTCGAAGATATCCCCGGCGAGGAAGATCACGTCGGGGTTTGCGTTCATCGTCAGCCGCACTATGTCGTCGATCTGATTTTCCCTCACCGCGGCGCCTATGTGCGAGTCGGCGATCATCACCGCCTTCATATGTTCAAGGTCTGAGCCTCGCCTGTTTATCTCCACGTCGTAGTGCGTAGCCTTGATGTGGAAGGGGGCGTAGAAAGCGCAAGCCGACATAATTGTACAGATAAGGACGGCCACGAGCGTTGATTTAGCGCTGTATACTGGGCGGATCATTCGGTGCAGCCCAGCCGTTTCGTGCGGCCTGCCTCTTTCCATCTCGTCCTTTGACCCCTGATCTTTCGCGTCGTTCCCATCCGGTGCCGACTCCGATCCCCGCGACTTCGCTCCGTCTGCCACGCCTACGGCCACGCCGCTCAGCAGCCGGTGTATTTTCACTGCGGTCCACCGCACAAGCCGCGATACATCCCAGAAGAAAAACACGCCCGCCATGTAGAAAAACATGCACAGGTAGAACCCCGCGACGTAGGAGAGTGGACGCATGTATGGTTCCGCGCTCCTTCCGCCGAAGAATCCTGTAAAATAGACAAGGAAAGCTGCGGCCAAAGCGACGTTAGCCGTAATGCAAATAGTCGCCTTTAGGATTCTGCGCCGCTGGAATCGAACTGCGAGCCAATGCCAGATCAGCAGGAGATGGAGCGCCCCGATCAGAGCGAACGTGAGAGCCCAACCTGTCCCAAAATGCATTTCAGCTACAATAATGTTCATTTTATATCACTCGTAATACCCGGCCCTATGTGTGGATGCACCTGGCTAAACGCATAATCCATCCCGATGGCTGCGGCCAGCCCTAGGAGCGTTAGCTTTCGGATGTGCAACGGCACCCTGTTCAGCAGATTGTCGGTAAGCGGCGCGATGAAGTACATCCCCACCATGCACAAAATCCCGAAAGCAAGCAGCCCTTCGAGGCAGACGCGTCCCTGTATGTTGAAAAAATATCCGCTGTAGTCCCAGTATTTCAAGTGATGGGTGTTCCAGAGCAACGTCGCTCCTACGTACTCGATCGCGCCGCAGACGAGCATCGCCGAGAAGAAGCATATGATCGGTTTCCTGTTCAACCGGTTCAGGATCAGTATGACGGCCACACCCCCGCATCCGTATATAGGTATCCATGGGCCGTAGAGCGTCCCTCTGTTCACGAATACCCCGTACTTGATGAGGATAAGGGAGCATTCCCAGATCCATCCGATACCCGAGAACAGGAAGAACATCAGCGCGAGGTTGAGATAGCTGTAACTTTCCTTAGCGCCGATTACCAGCCATCTCCGTATGGCTGCACTACGCCTTCCCGTAGCCGGCACCGGGTAGACGCCTTCCATACAGCCGTCGGGAGGCGCGGAAGCAGACAACTCGAACAGCAGGGCGTCGTTAGCCAACTCCGCTCCTTCAATATCATTCGACTTGGCCAGCGCACGTAGCTCGGCATACAGTTCCGCCCTCGCCGCGCGCATGTACGGGTTGAGCCACAGGTAGTTGAGTAGCCCGAAGGTAAATATCGATAGAAGTAGCCAGCCGAGGAAGCTAAGGTCAAAGAGGAAAACCCGGAATTTGTACCCGCGCATCATTCCCTCAGACAGTCGAAAGGCCTGACGATAGGGTATCCCCGGTGTCTCCGCCGTGATGAAAGGCACGAGGTAGTATGAGTAGTACTTTATAGGTAGGCCTACGACCGTGAACATCCAGAGAAATAGCTGGAGGTATTTCATGAAAACGATGAGCGCGGCATTCAGGACTTGTCTGTCCTTATAGATGAAAAGTATCCTCGTCAGGGGTGTGTCAGGATAGAGTCTGATCTCAAGGAACAGTCGGCACAGCCCGATATTGATTACGCCCACGACGAATATTTTGAACAGGATGGTCAGCACGTAGCCAAAGATGGCTACGGCCCCACTGCCGAGCTTGCCACCGAAGGCCGCGCGGTTGAGACGCGAAACAAGCGCGCTCGAAGGGCCGCCCGCCTTCACCGAACTCCGGTAGACATCCGATATAACGCCCGCGCGCGAACTCTTCCCGAGCGAAGTCGCGTCCCGGAACGACTCAACCCCACTGGTGACGCGATGGACGACGACCGCGATTGGCGTCCCCTTCGTATGCTTCTCGATTTCTTTCAATACGGCTTCATCAAAGATTATGGTGTCGGTGACGCTCATCATCCCGCCTGACAAAAATGTAAATATCAGGCATGCCAGAAAACAAGATACGAAATTATGGCGGTACTTCCCTCGGGCATCTTTTTTTATTTCCCTGCGTGTTCTGATGCTGTCAAACCTCCTGTTCTATGATTAGGGAAACTCTGATTAATCTTAAACGGTTCCTGTTGTTCTTCTGTTTTTGGGCGGTGCAAATCCAACATGCTAGGACGACAGCACGTCCGTCAGGAAGCTGAGATCCGTGACTTTCGCGCCATCCATTTCCAGCGCCGCCTCAAGGTCAAAGGATCTGACCTCTCCGCCAACGACACCAACGGCCTTGTTCGCGATGTTGTCCTTCAGCAGGCGCACCGCCTCGTATCCAAGCCTGCTTGCGAGCATCCTGTCGCTTGCGGTAGGCGAGCCGCCGCGTTGCAGGTAGCTGAGGATGACCATCTTCACGTCAAGCCCCGTGCGTCCCCTGATCTCTTTCTCCAGCTCCGCCGTGGATATGTCCACTCCCTCAGCCTTGATGATTATGCTCGACATCTTGCCCTTGTTCTTATTCCCTATGAGCACGCGGCATATCTCGTTCAAATCGGGTTCGCGCTCAGGGATGAGTATGATCTCAGCGCCGCCTGTGACACCCGCGTAGACGGCAATGTCTCCGCACTTCGCCCCCATGACCTCGATGATAGTCGTGCGTTCGTGGCTCGCAGACGTGTCGCGTACGTTGCTGATTGCGGACAATACGGTATTGACCGCCGTGTCGAAACCTATAGTGAAGTCCGTGAACGGCAGGTCGTTGTCTATCGTCCCTGGCAGGCCGATGACATTGATCCCCGCCCTTATTAGCTGGGCCGCGCCGCGTAGCGAGCCGTTGCCGCCAATGACTATGAGCCCTTCAATCTGGAAGCTCTCGAGCATATTCATAGCCATGCGGAAACCTTCCTCGGTCATGAAGTTCGCGCTCCGAGCCGTCTTCAGGACCGTGCCGCCACGCTGGATGATTCCGCCGACGCCGCGCCTGTCCATCGGTGCGATCTCCCCCGCGATGAGCCCCTCATAGCCCCTGGCGACCCCGAACACTTCCATCTCCGCGCAACTGGCGCTACGCACGATGGCCCTGATGGCCGCGTTCATACCGGGGCTGTCGCCACCGCTCGTCAATACCGCAATCCGTTTCATATTCCACATCCTTCCCGTTTTCTTTCTATCCACACTACCGAGCGCCCGTTTCGCTTCATCATCACGAGCGTCCGTTTTGCTTCACTCATCTGTCCGCGCAGAGCCATTTTATATCAAACCATACGCT
Source organism: Eubacteriales Family XIII. Incertae Sedis bacterium (assembly GCA_031277015.1). GTDB lineage: Bacteria > Bacillota > Clostridia > Peptostreptococcales > Anaerovoracaceae > JAIRPC01. The sequence continues at coordinate 4,733 of JAISLZ010000064.1, forward strand.
GTGCAGGTAATTTTACTGTATCAAAACAGTATATCATGTTTATATTCCTGTAAAATGGGAATAAAATAAGTATAGTGAGTTTTTAGGTTTTTCGCAAGGAGAAGGGTAGGACAGAATGATCAGATATATCGACCACAAGAAAATGGGCAGAGGGATTCACAGCTGGCTTGACAGCCACTTCCATTTCTCGTTTGCCGACTACTACAATCCGGACAACATCAATTTCGGGGCGCTCAGGGTCATCAACGACGACCTCGTGAAGCCGGGCAAGGGCTTCGACGTGCATCCGCACGAGAATATGGAGATCATCTCGTATGTCATCGACGGTGAGCTGACGCACGGAGACAGCATGGGCAACAAGGAGTCGCTCACTCGCGGTCAGGTGCAGTATATGAGCGCGGGCACCGGGGTGTGGCACAGCGAGCACAATCTTGGCAACGAGATGCTGAGATTCCTCCAGATATGGATCATTCCGGACGGGCAGGGGTACGGGCCGAACTACGGTGACTACCGTTTCAAGTTCGAGGATAGGATAGGGCGCTGGCTCCCGATCGCGACATGGACGCAGGCAGGGGACAGTGAAGCGCCTATTAAGATACATCAGGACGTGAACGTCTACGCGAGTGTAGTGAAAGCGGGCGAGGGCCTGGGCTTCCCCGTGAACAGGGGCAGGCAGGCCTACATGGTGCTGATAGAGGGCGAGGCTGAGATTGCCGGTGAGCAACTCACAGCGCGCGATGCCGTGGAAATTACGGAAGAGGACGTCACTGTGCGAGCGGCGCAGGATTCACATCTCCTTGTCATCGAGATGGCGAAGGACTGAGGGCATGAAAATTCGTATGCAGAAATATGATATAATGAATCCGTAGATTTCGCTTGAGGGAAGGCGGCGAGGGATATTCCACGTGCTAACGTGAGAGCCGCAACGGAGAAGATGTGGGAATCAAGAACCGGAGTAATATTATCACCATCCTGTTCTTTATTTCCGCGTTCATGGTTCTGATTACCGCCATTTCCACCGGCGCCATGGTCAATTCCCTGTCGGGCTATCTGAAAAACAACGTAGAGGAGCGGCTTATTGCCGCAAGCTACGCGGCCGCCGAATACATCACAGCTGATGAACTGGATACCCTCAAGGCTCCAGCGGATATCGATACGCCCCGATTTGCCGCGCTCAAAGAGCGTCTGATTCGTTTCGGAGAGGACACCCATGTCCTTTTCGTCTACTATATGCGCATGACTGACGATGGTGAAGCGCAGTTCATCATCGACAACGACACGACAGAAGAAACGGTGAATCTGTCAACAACGCCCATACCAATGGAGGAAGCGCCTCTTAAAGCATTTAATGGCGAGACCGCAACCTCGGGCCTCGGGAACTATTCCCTAGGATATGACGGCCTCCTGTCGGCATTCTCCCCTGTCTACGACGATGAGGGGCGCGTCGTGGCCATCGCCGGCGTCGATCTGCAGGATGGGGCCGCCATGTCTGGCCGCACTCGCATCACCGCATTTACCGCATTGCTGATCTCGTCCACCGTGGTGGTCATAGTCAGCGGTTTTCTCAGCGTATTCATGTACCGACGCAAGGAGGGCGCCTACGCCGCTGCGGTGGAGGACGCCATCCGCGCCAACCGCGCCAAGAGCGATTTCCTCGCGAATATGAGCCATGAAATACGCACGCCCATGAACGCGATCATAGGGATGACTGCCATCGCGAAAGCGACGCGTGACCCTAAGAAAAAGGATGACAGCCTGGACAAGATTGACGACGCCTCCGCGCATCTCCTCGGCGTCATCAATGACATACTGGATATGTCGAAGATCGAAGCGCACAAGTTCGATTTGTCCGCCGTGCGTTTCCACTTCTCCGAATTGCTTGATAAGGTAAGCGTCGTGAACAATTTCCGTATCGCACAGAAGAAGCAAAAGTTTGCCGTGAATGTAAGCGACGATATCCCGGATACATTGTTCGGTGACGACCAGAGGCTTGCCCAGGTTATCACGAATCTGCTCTCCAATGCTGTGAAATTTACGCCCGAAGGCGGTGAGATAACGATAGACGCGCGCCTCGTATCAGAGGATGAGGGCCTGTGCACCATTCAGGTTGAGGTGACGGATACGGGCATCGGCCTGAACGATGAGCAGATGTCCCGTCTTTTCAGTTCGTTTGAGCAGGCCGACAGCAATACTTCGCGCAAATTTGGCGGAACTGGCCTGGGTCTGGCAATATCAAAGAGCATCGTGGAGATGATGGGAGGCAGTATCGGTGTACGCTCGAAGCCGGGGCAGGGCGCTACCTTCGGATTCACCGTAAAACTGGCGCGTGTGCTGGATGATTCGTTTGATGAGACTCACTCGTCCGCAAGGGAGTCCGTAGTTGACTCACAGGACGGCGCTCCGGGGATTGATGACTTCTCGGGTTACAGGGCGATACTCGCCGAGGACGTGGAGATCAACCGCGAGATAGTGTTGGCATACCTTGAGCCGACTTCGCTGGCCATAGACTGTGCCGGGACAGGTGCGGAGGCGTTGGATATGTTCACGCGCAACCCCGGCAAATATGACATCATTCTGATGGATATACAGATGCCTGACATGGACGGCGTTGAGGCCACCCGGCGCATCCGCGCCTCGGGCGTGAAGGACGCGGTGACGATCCCCATCATCGCTATGACCGCCGATGTATTCCGGGAGGACATCGAACAATGCCTCTCGGCAGGCATGGACGACCATATCGGCAAGCCCATCGATGTGGAGGATATGATGGCGAAGCTTCACAAGTACCTCGGGTAAACATCATATTACCGGCTGTATCAAACTCGAAAGTGATATACTTATTAAAAAGAATTTAGAGAAAATTATAAGATGACAGGGCAAAGTAATCAGGGAAATAGGAAAATACTGAAATTTGACAGGTCTCGGCGGGTGATATATTATATTTATGGAAAAGGAAAGGGAAGCGCCCGCTGACATCGGGTGGATGAATTAGAATGAATGTGACTAAACCCACAACATCAATAGAGCCCCTCTGGAGGCACATTTTGTCTCCAGATATTTCCAGGGGGGGGGCACGGTAATGTAACCCCGGCCGTTTCGGCCTATTCTTTCATTGATATAAATTTTGATTTTAACGCGGAGCGGACTATCTGCTCCGCGTTTTTGCGTACTCACAAGCACGGTATAGCGGCAAACCAAGTTATCCGTCGGTATCTGCGGATACCTCGCATATAGGTAATACGTTAGATAGTAGAAGAAGGGAGCATCAAATGAACATGATTCTAAAGAAACAAATGGTGAGAAGGAGAGGACGCGCGGGCTTCACCCTCGTGGAGGT
>JAISLZ010000030.1 GCA_031277015.1 Eubacteriales Family XIII. Incertae Sedis bacterium
GCAAGTATGACAAACTCCTCCAGGCTCGTGCTCACAAGGCCGTGCGAGATGGTATTGGCCACCTTGTCGCCCGCGATCGCGCCGAGGAAATTCATGAGCGCGGCGAGCAGGATGGCGCGTCGCGCTGTGAGCGCCCTCGTGTAGACGGACGTAGCTATGGAATTGGCGGTGTCATGAAATCCATTGATGAACTCAAATGTAAGGGCGGTAATTATTACAAGGATGATGATACCGCTAAGCATATTTGACTACCACTCCTTCGATATTGTTCGCCACATTCTCGCACGCGTCCAGACAGGCTTCGAGCTGTTCATACAGGTGCTTCCACTTGACGAGCTCTATCGGGTTCTTCTCGTTGCTGAACAGGTCGTGTATGGTGGAGCGGAAGAATACGTCGCCCTCGTTCTCGATGCGGTTGATCTCGATGACCTGCTCGCGGGCGATGTTGTTCTTCTTGATCTCATGCAGATGCTTGAACAGGGTGTCTAGCTCCTTGACGCACTGGACGATGAGCGAGGCGACGACCTTCGCCTGCGGGTGCATCTCCTTGACGTCGAATATCAGGAAGCGGCTACCCACCTCCTCCATGAGGTCTACGATCTCGTCGAGGCCTTTTGTTATTTCAAATATGTCCTCGCGGTCGAGCGGCGTCACGAAAGAGCCGTTCAGCGCTGTGAGGATATTGTGCGTCAGTACGTCGCATTCTGTCTCAAGCAGCTTCAGGTCGGTGACCTTGCTCTCGACGTCGGTGTAGTCGTTCACGAGATTTTGCAGAGCCTCGCTCACTACCACCACCTTTGCGGAAAATTCCCTCAGGAGAGCATAGAACTCGTCCTCTTTTTTTCTTACACCTATCAATTTGCAGGCCGCTCCCTTTCCCGTCCGCGCATTGGTTGCGGACGCCTCTCCAATATCCCTTATGACTTTACGCATATTTTACATGAATGCGATCTCCGCGTAAAGTGCTTAGGGAGCAAAATATGCTATACTGCTATCTCCGTGGTGGGCACGAATGATAAAAGGTAAAAAAATGACAATTGAACCGCCTCATGAAGCCATTGATTTCGCCGATTTGGAGAAATACAATATTATATAATGCCAACTTAAGCGATCATTCATATATGGTCAGAGCGAATGGAACAGGAGGTAAATACAATGTCTGGAGAGAATCTGCTTCTTAAGCCTATCAAGATAGGGACGCATACCGTCCCTAACAGGTTCGCCATCAATGCCATGGAGTGCTGCGATGCGGACGCTGACGGCAACCCGTCAGACCGCACCTATGAGAGGTACGAAAAGATATTCGAAGGCGAGTCGGGCTTCATCAACCTTGAGGCAATAACGGTGCAGTACGACTACATCTCACGCGAACACCAACTCAGCATCATGGGGCACAATGCCAAAGCGCTCGAAAAGTTCGTTGCTCACATGAAGGCCATCAACAAGGACAATGTATTCGTGTTCCAGCTCACGCATTCGGGCGAGATATCGGAACCGAATTTTTCAAAGCGCTGCCGCGTTACGAAAAAGCCGCTCTATGGCTATGAGAACGCGGAGCTCATAGGCGCGGACGAGGTGGACAAAATCATAGACATGTTCGTGGAGTCCGCGAAGATTGCGCACGCCTGCGGGGCTGACGGCGTGGACTTGAAATTCTGTCACGGTTACCTCGGTTCACAGATACTCAGGCCGTACAACCGGGAGAACTGGAAGTATGGGGGGGCGTGGGAGAACAGGCGCCGCTTCGCGTTCGACATGACGGAGCGCGTCGTGAAAGAGGTGAATGACCCGAACTTCGTCGTGGGCTCGAAGATTTCGATTTTTGAAGGCTTCCCTGGAGGGCAGGGGACGGCAGGGCCTGACAGCTCGCTCATGGATCTCACCGAATCCATTGACCTGATCAAGGGGCTTGAAGAGCGCGGGGCTCAGTACATCCTCCAGTCGGCAGGCAGCCCGTCGCATACCCTCGCGCTGTCGCAGACTGACCGCAACATACCGGATCATGGGTATTTCCATCACTATTTCCAATGGGTATGCAGGCAGAACCTGAAACCTGAGACCGTCGTCATAGGGTCGGACTACACGATCTACGGCAGCGGCAAGGGGCCTAGCGCGAAGAAGTTCCAGGCCGTACACCCCGATGAGAACAGCCTGAACTTCTGGGGCAACAAGAATATCAGGGAGGGCATTGTGGATATGGTCTGCCTCGGCAGGCAATCCTTCGCCGATCCCGCCGTCGCGAAGAAGTTCCGCGAAGGGCGGGAGGACGATATCAAATGGTGTACGGCCTGCGACAGCTGCATAGAGTTCCTCATTCGCCAGGAGAATGTCGGCTGCGCGGTATTCAACCCTCCGTATGCGCAGCGTATGAAGGAGATACGGGCCGAGAAGGGCGCGCTTAGGGAAAAGCACACCTGAAAACAATCTATTTTTCGTCAGCCTGAGCGCGGTTCGTCCTTTTTGACGGGCCGCGTTCTGTAGTAATATAATAGAAGCATGAGGACTATTTTTCATGTAGACGCGAATTCGGCCTACCTCAGTTGGACGGCGGTGGAGCGTCTGAAAAACGGCGAGAAGGACGATATCCGGCTGGCGTATGCGGCCATCGCGGGCGACCCCCTGACGCGCCGCGGCATCATACTGGCCAAGTCCGATAGCGCGAAGGCGTGCGGCATCAGGACGGGGGAGACGATACGGGAAGCGATGGGCAAATGCCCCGGCCTGACGCTATACGCGCCCGACCACGATATGTACGCGCGGTACAGCGACGCGATGTATGAGGTCCTTTCGCGGTATTCCCCCGTCATCGAGAGGTTCAGCATAGACGAGTGCTACCTCGACTACACGGCATCGGAGTCGCTGTTCGGGCCGCCGCTCGAGGCCGCGCGCAGGCTCAAGGACGAGATCAAATCCCGGCTCGGCTTCACGGTCAACGTGGGCGTGTCCGTGAACAAGATACTCGCGAAGATGGGCTCCGAACTCGAAAAGCCGGACAAGGTGCACTCGCTGTTCCCCAGCGAGATAGAGGCGAAGATGTGGCCGCTGCCGATAGGCGCGCTGTACTCCGTCGGAAGGTCCTCGCGCGCGCGGCTCGAAGCCGCCGGCATCAGGACAATAGGCGACGCCGCGCGCGCCGACCGTGGCTTTGTCATCTCGCTGCTCGGCAAGGCGCACGGCGGCACGGTACACGACTACGCGAACGGCGTAGATGGCTCGCCCGTCGTGCCCACGGGCGAATCGGGCAGGAAGGGGATAAGCAACAGCACGACCACGGCGAGCGACGTCAAGTCGCTAGAGGAAGCGGACAAGGTGCTGCTGTGGCTCAGCGACAAGGTCGGATCAAGGCTGAGGAAGCGCGGATACTACGCCAAGGTCGTGTCCGTCAGCATGAGGCCTGCGGATTTTTCCAAACGGCCATACGGCCACCAGCGCAGGCTCGATATACCGATACACACGACCGACGCCATCTATGCGGAGGCGAAGGCGCTCTTTCGGAGGGCATGGAAGGGCGAGCCTATACGCAACATGGGCATCCATTGCAACGAGATGACGGACAGCCCGGAGGGGCAGCTTTCGATGTTCATGGACACGCCGCTAGCGGGGGACGCCGTATTCCCTGCCGTCAGCGCGGGCGAGCCCGAGGGCGCGGAGGAACTGGACAAGGCGGTCGACGCCATACGCGAGCGCTTCGGCAAGGACGCCGTGAAGCGCGGGCTGTGAGCCCGCCAAGTAGATAGCGGCGCTGATACATAGATTTTGACCTATAACGCGGGCGCTTTGTCATGTATGCAGGACAAAAATATGCAATATTGTCTTGTATACAGGACAAAAATATGCTAATATTGTCTTGTATACAGGACAATATCGACGCCATGGAGGTCAGCTACGATGGTTGAAAATGATACGCTTAAAAGAATCCTTGTGGAAAACGCGGAGTTTGCAGGAGAAACTACCTTAACGCCGCGGCCGCTTGCCATCGAACAGAAAGGCAACTATGTATTCACGGGGCCAAGGCGCGCCGGCAAATCATTTTTGATGTTGCAACTCATCCAAAATATCATGAAGGAAGGCGGGACACAAAAGGATTTTCTGTATGTTCGGTTTGAAGATGAGCGCCTCATAGAATTGGATACGGACGGTCTGGAGCGCCTCGTTATCGCACATAGCGAGCTCTATGGCGCGGGTAAACCGACCGTGTTTCTCGATGAGATACAGGTAGTGCCGGGGTGGGAAAAGTTTGTTCGGCGTCTGGCAGACAGCAAATACAGGGTATTGATAACAGGCAGCAACGCGCAAGTAATCAGCAGCGAGATCGCTTCACAACTCGGAGGCCGGTTCCTGATCCAAAAAGTATTTCCTTATTCTTTCGCCGAGTTTCTTGCTGCAAACGGATGTGTATTCGGCCCGGAAGCGCGGTATGGGAGAAAGCGGATTGAGCAAGCACGACTTTTTGAAACATGGTTTTCATGGGGAGGTTTCCCTGAAATTGTTTTGTACAGGGACAAAAGGCTCTGGCTTGAAAACTTGTATCAGAAGATATTTTATGGGGACATCATGGCGCGGTACGAAATTCGCAATGGCGCCGCGCTCAGGTTGCTCGTAAAAAAGCTAGCCGAAAGCGTAGGGAGCGAAATGTCTGTGAACCGGATGAGAAATATCATCGCTAGCATAGGGATATCCGTCGGCAAATCCACAATTATTGATTATTTGACCTACCTTGTGGAATCATATATGGTCATCCCTGCGGAGAACGGACTGAAGAAACTCTCCGAGCGTGAACAGAACAAGAAATATTATTTCGTAGACAATGGGATTCTTTCTTTGTTTATCCCGCATGAAAGCGCAATGCTGCTTGAAAACATGGTGGCTATAGAACTCTCGCGTGAAGGGCACGCCATACGGTTCGCGAAGGACGGCGCCGAAATAGACTTTTATGTCGAAGAGACCGAAACGGCGATCCAAGTCTGCCATTCCCTCTCCGATTCGGAAATACTTCAAAGAGAGATCAAATCTCTGTTCAAAATCAATGAAACACTCCGTGCGAAATACCTTGTAATCATCACAAAGGATGAAGACAGGGATATTTGCCACAACGGGAAGACGGTAAATGTCGTCTCCATCCAGAACTGGCTGATGAACCGTGTCCACGGAAATTGACAACTACACTCTTTTATTATAAACTTAGGCTAACAAGGGCAGTAGGAGGACACGATATGAATACGGCGACCTCGGCTTCTTTTCAACGCAGATTCGCTTTCATCGCGCTGATTGTCGTGAGCGTATTGCTAGTCTTGCAGTACGTGGGCGTAACTACCGGCAAGATCGACACTGACGCCATCTACAATGTTTCATTTGCTTTTTTCATAGCATTAATGGCGAAAAAAAGCTTTGAATCGCATGCTTTCCGCGACACATTCAACCTCCGCCGGATAAAAATAGACTTCAGGAGGGAGAACTCGGTGATAGAGCTTGTGATTTGTATCGAGTGCATTTTCGCCGGGTTTCTGCCCGACATCTCGCTTGAAATTTACGATCAGCCGGGCGATGCGGCAACGGATACATTAACCACCGTAGGGTTAATCGTGGCGCTGATACTGTTCTTTTACCGCATTTTCTTCCTGAATATGTTTAACGCAAGGACCGAGTCGTATGATAATATATATAAAATTACGCAGAAGAGGATAGGGCGCGGGTGACGTGAATCGGCCGCACTCGGCGCATGCCTTGCATATTGTTAAAAAAGGTGAGTGATACATGTGGGGTGTCCCGGAATGAACATGGCGAGCGATAATAACCTACGTTATGAGGGTGCAGCGCCCCTCTCTAAGCGGGCACCTCTCCCAATCATCGCCACGGATTCAATATACAAATCCATCCCTTTTAAGTGCATCTCACTGGCAATATCTCCCAGGGGGGGGGTATCATAGTCTAGATACCAAACCTTCGTCACACGAAGGCAGCCAATATAAATCCACATCCAGCAATATAGATTTTGATACCAACGCGGAGCGGACTGTTTGCCTCGCGTTTTTACGCACGCGCGCCAGGGGAGGCTTCACTCTCGTAGAACTCATCGTGACGCTGCTCATCGCCGGCGTGGTCATCGGCGTCTCCGTCACCTTCCTGACGACGGGCTCAAGCTTTCTCGTACGCACGGAGATGAGCGCGTCAGCCAAGGCCCTCGCCGAGAAGTCTGCCTAGTTCATCAGGGACAGGCTGTTCTACGCCGCTGAAGTCAAGGTCATAGAATCAGCCACGCCCCCCGCCGTCCAGGAAGGCCAGGAGATACTATTCATAGGCGAGTCATCGAACGGGGCGATAAGCATCGCGAACGCCGGACGGCTCTACTACCAACGTTCGGACGAATGCGCTCCCATTGACGTCCTCGGCGAGGGCCTTTACAAGGGCAACGCGCTCGCCTTCACGTACAAGGCCGTCGTCAAGCCCGGCGCCGGCGCCTCCGCGAAGGAAGTCTCTTTCGAGATAGAGTCCAAGGTCATCAGGGAAGGGGGGGCAGACGCAGACCGCGAAGCAGATATTTGGCATGCCCAACATAGGTTCGTTCAACGATCCCCTAAGGAGCAAGACCGTATCGTCGTGGAACGAAGACCCTGCCGGCGGCAAGAGATTTTATCTGCTCATCACTCCGCCCATAGATGCCTCTGCCGATACGGGCTATGTCAAGACCGGTCACGTCGAGGCGGGCCTCCTCATGCACCGGGACGGCATATACAACTCCATGACAGGAGGCGTCCCGCACCACAAAGAGGACACAAACGTCTGGAGCGACATCTCCGGCAACGGCAACGATATGCAGCTGATGGTCATCGAAGGCGGCGGCACGCTTGATCCTGACGTGTCAGACCGTATCCATTCCCGCGCCATCTATTTCAACGGCGCCGGCGACTACGCGAGGAATGACACGATCAAGACCTCCATCAGCGCGCTGTCGCCGAACCAGATCACGGTGGAGGTATGCTTCAGGGAAGAGCCCAATCCTACCACAGGCAGCATGTTATTTGAATATGCTCCTGAAGAGCCCAAAGCTTTGGCTGGAGGTTGGAACATAGCTAGCGGTTCCTTTGGACTAAATCTTCATAATGATGGTTTTAATTTTACAGAGGGAAAAGCCCATACCGTTGTAAGGACAGGAAACAATTATGATATATCCATCCCCCACCGCAATTTCAATATAGGTGTCGATATGACAAAATTTACAACCATATCCATGGTCATAAGCAATGTCACTGACTCCACGGGCAGGATTGTCTACATCAATGGGAGCCTGGTAACCGCGATGAGCGGCGGAAACGGCGGCAGTACGGCCACCACTTATGATTCCCGCGGCCAAATAGGATCATTTCCTCTGTCTCTAGCTATAAGGTTAGCTCAAATAGGGCTATCCGGACAGGTATTTTTCAAAGGCGAGATAGCGTCCTTAAGGATATACGACCACAAGCTCTCAGTAGCCGAGATCCAACACAACTACGAAGAAGACCTCTTCCGCTTCGGCGGCTGACCCACGCCGCAGTTCTATGAATGAACTTATTTGGCAGTTGACTTACGGCGCTGCTGGGCAGATAATATGGGTAGGCGCAAGGGGGCCGTGGCCTCTGTGCCTGCGCGGCGGCAATGCCCTTGCTCTTTCTTCCCACTTACAAGGCCGCCGTGAGCCTATTCATACACAACGTTGATTTTATATAACAAAAATATGGCCGGCGCCATGCCGGTATGGGAGGAGGGTCACATGAAAGTTGGTGTATTTCTCGCGCTTGAGCCTTATACGTCGGCAGAGCACAACCTCAAACTCGCGAAGGAGGCGGGGTTCACGTGCGCCGATATCACGGACACGCATTCGGGCGGCAGCATGTTCGCGTCGGCGGGTCTGTCGGCGTCGATCAGTCTCGACAGCAACCCGTTCGACGTCAAGAGGATGTTCGACAGGTACGGGATGGAGATCATGACGATCAGCGCGCACGCCGCGCTGCTTGAGGCCTCGCACCCGGCTGAGTTCCAGACGAAGGAGATCATGCAGGCGATACGCTTTGCCGCGGCCATCGGCATCCGCGACGTCGTGACGACGGAGACCTACCCGAAGAGCGAGTGGGCCAAGGGGCTGTCCTACGACCAGTGCGTGTTCACCTGCGCGGAGAAGCTGTACCAACCATGCCGCATGGCCGAGGACTACGGCGTGAACGTCATATTCGAGCCGCACGGCCCGTTGACGGACTCGATCTCCGGCATCGGCGACGTCATGGAGTTCCTCGGCAACCCGAAGAGCCTCGGTGTGAACATGGACACCGGCAACTCGTGGCTTGGCGGCACAGACCCGGTCGAGCTCGCAAAGACGTACAAGGACAAGATATACCATATACACTGGAAGGACCTCGGCGAGGAATGGCTGCCCAAGCGCGGGACGATCTACGGCTGCGGCTTCTCGACCATAGAGCTCGGGACAGGCTGCATCGACGTGAAGGGCGTGATAGACGTGCTGAAGGACAGCGACAAGATACACTACTCGACGCTCGAGGTGGCCGGCCCGCCCGAACTGCTCAAGGCGAGCGCCGACTACGTGTACAAACACTGGAACGCTTAGGGGCCTCGCTCCCGCGGACGTCGGCGCAGGCTCTTGCGTGGTAAAATTTAGCAACCACAACAAACCCGTTGACCCGGCGGTGAATATTGTGGTATACTGACAAATTGTGAGCCGCTCAGAGCGGGCTTTGAATTGCGGCGCAGGGTTCCAATGGGACGCTGTGCGGCAAGCCTATGCTTCTGGCGAGACCGGATAGAGGAGGTAATATTATAATGTACGCAATTTTTGAGTCAGGTGGCAAGCAGTACAAGGTAGCTGCGGGCGATACCGTCAGGGTGGAGAAACTGCCCGATGCCGAGGGGGCCAAGGTCAAGTTTGACAAGGTTCTCGCGATAGCCGATGGCAAGGAGACGTACATCGGTACGCCCTATCTTGACGCCGCAACAGTGAATGCGGTGGTCACGGAGATAGGCAAGGGCGATAAGGTCATCGTCTACAAGTACAAGGCGAAGAAGGGCTACCGCAGGAAGCAGGGGCACAGACAGCCGTTCACGGCGGTGGAGATCGAGAGCGTGAGTCTCGGCGGCAAGACCGTGTTCAAGAGGGAAGCGCCGAAGAAGCCCGACAAACCCGCCGCCAAGAAAGATGACGAGGGCGAGAAGCCCGCAGAGGCGAAGGCGTCAGATGCGAAGGTTGAGGCAGAACCCGTAGAGGCGAAGGCGTCAGATACGAAGGCCGAAGCCAAGCCCGCAGCGGAGCAGGGGCAGACGGAGACGAAGGCCGATGACGCGAAAGCGGATACTGCCGCCGCGCCGAAGGCTACGAAGGCCGACATCATCTCGAAGCTCGACGAGCTCGGCGCGACATATTCCAAGAGCGCGAAAAAGGACGAACTGCTCGCGATACTCGCGGAAGCGGAGAAGAAGTAGGAGGATGGAGCTCTGCATGAAGTGCAGAGAACCATTGTGCAAAAAAGACAAGCAAGGAGGATATTATGGCTAGCAAAAAGGGCGTAGGCAGTTCCAAGAACGGGCGCGAGTCCGAATCCAAACGGCTCGGCGTGAAGCGCGGGGACGGCCAGTACGTAAGCGCGGGCAGCATACTCGTAAGGCAGCGCGGTACGAAGTTCCATCCGGGGAACAACGTAGGCATAGGCGGCGACGACACCCTCTTCTCCAAGCTAGATGGCAACGTCAAGTTCGAACGCCTGGGCAAGAAGCGCAAACAGGTCAGCGTATACGCAAGGGAAGCGTAGGGCTATCAAGGGAAACCTAAGCAACAATTGTACGATGCGGGTGCCCTGCGGCATCCGTATTGTTTTTTGCAAACGGAAGCGTCGTAGGTATAGTGAGTACAGATGAAATTTGTTGATGTAGCGGAAATTACGATAAAATCAGGTAGGGGAGGCGACGGCGCTGTCACTTTCAGGCGCGAGCCTTTCGTGCCGCAGGGCGGCCCCGACGGCGGCAACGGCGGGAAGGGCGGTGATGTCGTGTTTCTTGCGGACGAGGGCCTGCGAACCCTCATGGATTTCAAGTATAGGAGCAAATACGTCGCGGAATCCGGGCGTAACGGTTCCAAGTCAAACCGCTACGGGAAGAAAGGCAATGATCTCCTCATCAAAGTGCCCGTCGGAACGGTCATCATAGACGTAGCCAGCGGTAGATTCATGCACGACCTGGCACGTGACGGCGAGAGGTTCGTGGCGGCCATAGGAGGTAAAGGCGGCCTCGGCAACAGCAACTTCAAAAATTCAAAGAGACAGGCTCCGAACTTTGCGGAGGCGGGCGCGGAGGGCACGGAGCGCACGGTGAGGCTGGAACTGAAGCTCATCGCGGATGTAGGACTCGTGGGCTTCCCAAACGTCGGCAAATCCACGCTTCTCTCCGTACTCAGCGCCGCCAAACCAAAGATTGCGGACTATCATTTCACGACAACCGTACCGAATCTCGGCGTAGTCAGCGCGGATGATACGGACTTTGTCCTCGCGGACATACCGGGGCTCATTGAAGGCGCTGCTGAGGGTGCCGGGCTCGGCCACGACTTTCTGAAACACGTCGAACGTACGAAGCTGCTGATACACGTGATCGATGCGTCCGGTTCCGAAGGCCGCGCCCCGTCGGACGATTACCTGCGTATACGCTACGAGCTCGCCGCTTATTCCGTCAGTCTCGTGTCGAAGCCTCAGATCGCCGCCCTGAACAAGATGGATGTTGCGGACGCGCAGAGCAAAGAGTATGCAAAACTCCTGCGCGTGCTGAGATCTGACGGCATACCTTACTTCCCGGTGAGTGCGGCTACCACGGAAGGTGTTCGTGAGCTCATACACGCTGCTGCGTCGGAGCTTGCTCGCATCGAATCCGAGGGTTCGGAGATGTCGGGTGAAGATATGGCAGGATACATAGGCGCTATCGAAGTTGTACAGGCGACCGACGAGCCCGGTTATCGTGATGTCATCACCGGAAAAGACGGTGATGTGTTTGTCGCTAGTGGCAAGCAGCTGAAGAAGATATTCGATTCGACGAACTTCAGCGACTACGACTCCCTGCGGTATCTGTGGAAGTACCTGGTGGCAAGCGGCGCGATACGCCGCATGAAGGAGGACGGGCTACAGGACGGCGA
>JAISLZ010000083.1 GCA_031277015.1 Eubacteriales Family XIII. Incertae Sedis bacterium
GGTTAAATGAAAACCTTAGTGCAACCCCTCAGGCTGATTTTCGTAAATTGTGACGAGAAATGATATATCAACGATAAAAAGTGTCAGAAATATATTGCATATGGGGTTTTGTTTGATAAAATAGTCGTATAGCAAGGCGGAAATGATGGACTTTCCGCATAACAAAACCGGGGTAGCCCTGATGGCGTTTTTTCTGAAACAGTCAGTGCCACCCCCTGATTAAGGGTATGGGTTTGTTGTGCCGTGTCGTCTTTCTGTTATCGGTTTTGTTATTTTAGAAGTCTCGGCTTCAGGGTGATAATCCTGAGGCCGAGTTTTTCTAATAACCCTTTAATCTTGTTATGCTGCCGGAGTAACACTTCCGCTCCATGTCTTTTGTCCCTTTCCGACGACACGGCACACAAGAAGAATGATAACACCAGCAGTCGCTGCAAGTCTAACGGCGTGGCGCGGCCGCAAATGGCGGGGGCGGGGGGGATGCTTGCGTACATCGCCTTATCCTTGCAAAGAGGAATCAGGATAACGCATTGACTACGGGGATGGGGCAGGGTTCTCCGCCGCGAGCCTGTGGCCGGCTCCGCATGATGGTGCAGAGCTCCTCGCCTACGGCTCGTCGCTCTGTCCGATCTGAGACGAGGGCTCTGCCCTCGTGCTCCCGTTTGGAGCGCCCCGGGACCCAGTCACGAAAATCTTAACGCTACCTTCTCTCCTGAAAAAGTCAATGCAATCAATCGAGCCCGCGGGGGTTGCGCTAAGGTTTCCGCTTTACCACCTCAATAGATTCATCATCTTTGCCTACGACAACCGCACGGGTATGTTTTTATATCTTCATTATGGGTATATAATATGTAAGATGCTGCAGGGGAACAGCGATTCGTGGTTGCGGAAGAATAGAGGAGATGATGAATAAAATAAGGCATAGGAGCATTGTGATCCCGTTGACAGTTGCTATAGCGTTATTGGGAATACCCGGATTGGCATTCGAGGATGAAGTGGACCTGCTAGCGGGAGCGTGCGTCGTCTACGCCGATGATACTACAGGGGGAGCCATCGCCGCTGATATATCGACGGCCAGCATTGACACTATCGCCCCTTATATATACAGTGGCAAAGCTATAAAGCCTAGTCCTGCGGTCAGGATTGGCGCGGTCCTGCTAAAACCAGGGATGGATTACTTTCTCTCGTACAGCAACAATACGCTACCGGGTGCCGCCACGACCACGATAACGGGTAACCCATCTGCGGGCTATACCGGCCAAAAGACCGTTACGTTCAGGATCATCATCAAGGCGCCGACGGGGCTGAAAGCCAAGATGACGGGTAATAATCTCAGGAGAATCACATTTTCGTGGACAAAAGTGAACGGTGCGACCGGCTACAAAATATATCACGCCAGAAACGCGTCTTTCACGAAGGAGAAAAAAGTCAAGACGATTAAGGGGGCCGGCTCGGTGAAGTACTCCATCGACCATCCTTACTACAAACGCAATTACTATATCAAGGCGCGAGCGTACAAGACGATCAAGGGTAAGAACTATTACAGTGATTTCACAATCGCAAAAAAGTTCACGACGAAAGATCTGAAATGGATACTCGTGGACCTGAGCAAACAGAAAACCTACTGTAAGACAGGCAGCAAGACAAAGAAAAAATACACCATATCATCAGGCAAACGAGCTACCCCTACAATCAGAGGCACATTCTACATATACGCGAAAAGTTCAAAGCATACCATGGTAGGTATCGACTACAGGACGGGGAAGGAGATATACCGCCAGCCGAACGTCAGATGGATAGCCTACTTCAAGGGGGGCTACGCTTTCCACGCTACCTACTGGCACAGCAACTTCGGACATACGATGAGCCACGGTTGCGTCAATATGCGTACAAAGGACGCGAAGTGGCTGTACAAGTGGGCGCCCAAGGGAACAAAGGTCGTCGTGAAGAAATGACGCGACATAGCCCACGCGCTGCGGTTATCCCGCGGCGCGCGGACCATTGGCATTTACCTGTCTTCATTCCCGGTTTTGGCTTTATCTTTGGATTTGGCGCGCGCGCGACGTACGCCTCTCACCGCGATCCATATCACCAGAAGCATCACGACGATGAGAGCTATAACGGGGGTAGCGCCGGCGAAGAATACCACCGCATTCCTAAGAAACTCACTCATTCCCGTGACCGACAGCCGGAAGGCGTCCGACGCGCGATCGCCGAGAGGCTTACCGTCTTTACCTATGGTTTCGGGCGTGATCATCTCGTTCAGACCCACGTCCACAGATGCGTAGTCCACGAGCTGGTCAAGCCTGCGTTTGTTGCCTTCATATTGATCGAGCTCGATCAGCACCTCGGACAGCTCTCTCTCAAACTGCACGATATCCGCGGGCTTCGTGGCATTCTTTATATAGCCGGTCAGACGATCCCTGCGCATCTTGAGTATCTCAATGCGCGACTCGGTATCGAAATATTCAGAGGTCAGATCGTTTGAGGACTTGGTCTTGTTCGTGACCTCGCCTACCTTTGCGAGCTTGTCCAGAAAGGTATCGTAACCCGCAACAGGGATCTTCAAAGAAAAGTATGAACTGCGGCCGGTTGTGCCTTGGGACTCGTGCTGATAGGCCACAGTATCTTCATTCGCGATATAGCCGCCCGCATCTGACACGAGCTTATCTATCAGCGCATAGTCTTCGTCGTATTTCTTGGTCTCTATGGTGTAAGAGGCGCTGAAAGTGATCTTGCGCCCGGATTCGGGCAGACCAGCACCGACCTTCGCCGAATCCAGTGAAGACTCTTGCGCTATCGCGTTTCCCGCAGGTAATTCTGTGGCGCTGTCATACGACGCTACATCTCCTTCCCCGGAATCGGCGGTGGCCGGTCCTTCGGCTTCGTCGGACATCTCGACGGTAGCCGCTCCGCCAGCGCGGCTATCAGACGAGGACGCCTCCTTCCCTCCCGATGCACACGCACCGAGCGAGAGCACAAGGACGGTCACAAGCAATATTGCAGCCAAACTATTTTTTTTATACTTCATTATCCGCTCCATTCACGTATCTCATTACAACCTCAACCGTACCTATATTCATTTTATCTTATCTTTATCTCCTATACGAGTACAAAAAACGCTCTCGCGGGTGCATTACCGAGTAAAAACATGATAGAATTAAAAGCGGAATATGGAGGGCAAAATAATGAGAGAGAAAAACGTAACCACCGTCGGGCAGATCTACAAAAACAATTACTCGGCGGACAAGCCGGCGATCCTATTCAAGGGAGAGGTCATCACGTACGCACAGCTTGACGACAGAGTCATGGCGTTCGCGAACCTGCTAAAGAGCAAGGGCGTCGCTAGTGGCGACAAGGTGATACTGAACACCGTCAATTCGCCGGAATTTGTCTACATCTACTTAGGGACGGTACGCAACGCGGCTATTATCGTGCCTATTAATCCGATGCTCACGCTCGAGGAGATGAAATATATCGCCAGCGATTCAAAGGCAAAATTTCTCGTGATGCACGAGGGTATTATGATGAAGCAAGGGCTGACCCCCGATGTGCTCTCCGAAGCGCTGGGGATCACCGTCATTCCGATAGGCGAATCACTGATAGCGGAGGCAAGCTCAGCGTCCAGGGACGACTACGACATGGTGGCGGACGGCGGCGAGGTATCCACGTTCCTTTATACATCGGGTACGACCGGGCAGCCTAAGGCGGCCATGTTGACGCATGACAACCTAGTCACAAACGCGTGGCAATGCGTGGTCAATCTCGAAGCGCGCGAGGACGACGTCCTGATGTGCGTGTTGCCGATGTTCCACGTATTCGCGTTTACCACATGCATACTCCTGCCGCTTATCGACGGCGAAACCATCGACATAGTGGAGTCGTTCACTCCGAAAACCGTCATCAGCGAGCTGATCGAGAAGCAGGTTTCGCTCTTTCTCGGGGTTCCAGCGATGTACATGATACTAGTTGAGGCCGGGAAGAAAGATATCAAATTCCCGAAACTGCGTACTGCGGTGTGTGGCGGTTCGGCGTTGCCGGTCGAAATATACAACCAGGTGCGCGAGACGATAGGGCTTCCCATCATCGAAGGCTACGGTCTGACCGAAGCTTCGCCAGCCTGTTTCTTCAACCCGCCTTCGGGTACGCAGAAACCCGGTTCTATAGGCAAGGCGATGACGGGCATAGACTACCGAATAGGCGACGAAAACGACGAAGATATGCCCCCAGGTGAGGTCGGCGAGCTCCTGTTGAAAGGACCGAACATCATGCTTGGATATTACGGGCGCGAGGCCGAAACGGCCGAAACGCTACGCAACGGCTGGCTCCATACGGGCGATCTCGCCAAGAAGGACGAGGATGGCTATGTATACATCGTCGACCGCAAGAAGGACATGATCATAGTTTCGGGCCTCAATGTCTATCCGCGCGAGGTTGAGGAAGCGCTATACAAGCACCCTAAAATCAAAGACGCGGCGGTCATCGGCGTACAGGACGGACTGCGCGGAGAGAAAGTCATGGCCTACATCGTACCGAAAGAAGGGGAGGAAGTTCACAGCAAGGAAATCCTGCGCTGGCTAAAGGAGCGGCTGGCAGCGTACAAAATCCCTCGCCACATTGAGTTCAAAGAAGACCTCCCACGCAACAGCACGGGTAAGATAATGAAGCGTATGTTGCGCGAAGAATAGGATTTTACCACAAATACCCCGGGCGATCACGCTAAAGCGATGGTGTTTAAAGCGTGTCTCTAAGTACGGTTTGAACGTCGCCATATCTTTTGGCGATCCGCGGCGCGAATCAATTCATCCCGGAATGACGGATGGGCGATTGAAACGATCTTTTCGGCCCGCTCCCATGTCGACAGCCCCGCAAGGTTGACCGCGCCATATTCGGTCACGAGGTAAAATGCCTGGCTTCTCGGGTCCGTGACTATATTGCCCTCGCTCATCGTCGGCACAATTCTCGACTTCACTTCTCCGTCCGTAGACCGATAGGTGGATGTCAGGCAGATAAACCCCTTCCCCCCATCGGACAGAAACGCCCCGGTGAGGAAGTCTAGCTGCCCGCCCGAACCGCTGATATTGCGCGTCCCGACGGACTCCGCGCAGACCTGCCCGTACAGATCAGCTTCAAGCGCGCTGTTGACGCAGACCATCTTGTCGTTTGCCGCAATGACCTCCGTGGCGTTTACATAGTCGACAGGGTATGACCATATGTCGTCATTCTCGTCTATCCACTCATATACATCCCGCGAGCCAAGCGCAATCGTCCAGATAGATTTGCCCCTGTGCCGGTTTTTTGTATGGTTGCTGAGTTTGCCCGCGCGATGGATTTTCACATACGCGTCGCCAAGCATTTCAGTATGGCACCCCAAGTCTTTGAGATCGGAATCCGCAATCATCGTCCCGACGACATCGGGAAGTCCGCCTATGCCAAACTGCAAGATCGATCCGTTTTCAATCAGCCCCACGATATGCTTCGCGATTTCCTTCTCTTCACGGGTCGGCTCTTTGTTCGCCAACTCGGGCAAAGGGCGATGTTCGCCGCGGACGACCATGTCAACTTCGGAAATATGGACCGTATTTTCAAAGCCGTCGCCTCTAGCCGCAGGATAGTTCTCATTTTCCTCCATAATCACTATACGGGCTTTTTGCATGATGGCCCTGGTCGCGGCATTCGTAAGCCCCACGCTAAAATACCCTTTCTCATCCATCACGGAGCCGGTGAGGAAGGCCACGTCGACCGGGATATGGTTTCTGTAGAAATGCGGCAGATACCGAAATGTCATAGGGATGTAGTTGCATAAGTTCGCATCGTGCAATTTGCGTTCATATGCGCCAAAGTGCCAACTGTTGTAAGTGAAGGTTTCGCGCAGCCGGTCTGATTCGACTACCTCTATGCGCGGAGCGACGACGAGGCCGCCACGGATTTTGACGTCTTTAAGTTCGCCCTTGCGTTTTGCCAGAGCGCTATCCAGGAGTTCGGGGAAATTGGGCCCCATGCCGTAGTCCACCCAGTCGCCGGATTTGACCGCTTTTGCGACGTCGTCCGGGCTACGCAGCTTGTCCCGGTACTCTTTTCCTATGTCTGTCATTGCCTTTTTTCATCCTCATAATGGTCGCTCCATACGGTCAGAGCTTTCATATTCATCGGTATAAACTTGGATTTTTTGCCGACAAACTTGCGCCTCATGACTTCCCCTACGGATTCCCCTGACACAATACCGGATGCGCATATGACCGCGCCGAGCATTACTATATTGGCAATCTTCTCGCTGAGTATTGCCCTAGCAAGCTCATTGCATTCGACCGGGAAGCATTTGATGTCCTGCCTGAGCGGGGTGCGCCGTATCAATGATCTGTTGATGAAGAGCATACCTGACGGCGCTATGCTCTTTTCGAATTTCTCCATAGACGGCTCGTTCATCGCGATAAGTATCGCGGGTTCAGTCACGATGGGCGACGATATCTCTTCATCTGAAATGACGACGGAGCAATTTGCGGTGCCGCCCCTCATCTCCGGACCATAGGAGGGCATATATGTCACTTGCTTCCCTTCGAGCATTGCGGCATACGCCAGAAGCTCTCCCATCAGCATGACGCCCTGCCCGCCGAACCCGGCCATCAAAACCTTCTGTGTCATTATTCAGCCCTCCATACCTTTGAAATTTCCAAGCGGATAATAGGGGATCATATCGGTGTTTACCCATTCAATTGACGCTACGGGATCAAGACCCCAGTTGGTCGGGCATGTCGAAAGGAACTCGACGAAGGAGAATCCTTCCTTCCGGTCCTGCACATCAAGCGCACGCAGGACCGCCTTCTTTGCCTTCCTCACTCCGGAGGGACTGTTAAGCGCAACCCTCTCGACGTATGCTGCGCCTCCGACCGTCGCAATCATCTCGCTCATCCGGAGAGGTTTCCCATTGGCCTTCTCCGTGCGTCCCTCTGCCGTCGTCGTCGTTTTTTGTCCAATAAATGTCGTAGGCGCCATCTGCCCGCCTGTCATACCATAGATGGCGTTGTTGATAAAGAATGTGGTGATATGCTCGCCCCTGTGCGCGGCGTGTATGATCTCGCCGGTACCGATCGAAGCCAGGTCCCCGTCGCCTTGGTAGGTGAAAACAATATTGCCCGGATGCACGCGCTTGATGCCCGAGGCTATGGCCGGCGCCCGCCCGTGCGTGGACTCGCACATATCTACATTCATATAGTTGTGGGAAACAATGCTGCATCCAATCGGAGCGACGCCTATAGCGCGGCCAAGATCGCCACGCTCGCAGAGCGCCTCCATGATGAGGCGGTGGGCGATGCCGTGTGTGCATCCTGGGCAGTAGGACGTACTGTCCGGCTTCATCCCCTTTGTGAACTCAAAAAGCGTATTCATTTATTTTACCTCCAATATATCCATCGTCCTCGCGGCGACCTCTTCGGGCGTCAGCAGCATCCCGCCTGTGCGGTGTATGAGCTCTACGGGGAATCTGCCATTGACCGCAAGCCTGACGTCCTGTATCAATTGCCCCATTGAAAGTTCCACCGAGATCACCGCCTTTGCCGAAGCGGGGACCTGCTCAAACGCGCGTTCAGGGAATGGCCACAGCGAGATGGGACGGATCATGCCCGCCCGCACTCCATCCGCACGCAAGAGCCCTATTGCGTCTTTGACGATGCGCGAAGTCGAGCCAAACGCCACAAAGACGACCTCCGCGCTTTCGATATCCACAGCTTCATATGACGCAAGTTCCTGTTCCGCCGCCGCATACTTCGCGCCGCGCTTTTCAACGGCTTCTTCCAATTCATCGGGTTTCAGCCTGAGCGACTTGACCACGTTCCGCTCCCGTCTGTTATCATGCCCGGTAATAGCCCAGGGCTTCATGGCGCTCACATCTTCCGGCAAAGCGTAGGCGTCCCGGCTCGGCATTGACACAGGCTCCATCATCTGTCCGAGCATTCCGTCTACAAGCAGCATTACCGGATTCCTGTAATGTTCCGCGACGTCATACGCTTTGCCCATTAGGTCTATGGACTCCTGGATGGAGGCCGGGGCGTAAACGATGATATGGTAGTCTCCATTGCCGCCGCCTCTTGTGGCCTGGAAATAGTCCGCTTGTCCCGGCTGAATGCCTCCTACCCCCGGCCCGCCCCGCGAAACATTCAGGACGACCAATGGGATATCAACGGAGCAGAGAAAGGACAAGCCTTCCTGCATCAACGCGATCCCCGGAGAAGACGAGGAGATCAAGACCCTCCCTCCCGCGGCAGCCGCGCCGTATGCCATGCTGACCGCCGCCAACTCGCTTTCGGCCTGGACAAAGGAACCCCCGGCCCCGGGCAGTTCCCTAGACATATACTCTGTCAATTCGTTTTGCGGGGTGATAGGGTACCCAAAGTAGTATCTACATCCGGAAACGATCGCCGCTTCCGCGAAGGCCTCATTACCTTTCATCAATCTTCTGTCGTCCATCAGGTTCATCTCCTACTCTTCATACAAGCTGATTGCGCCGTCAGGACACATAAGCGCACAGTTCAGACAACCGATACATATGTTTTCATCATTTGCCGTGACCGCATAGTATCCTGCTTTGTTGAGCGTATCTTTGCCGGAAATCAATTTGTCTTTCGGACATACGCTCACACATAGATTGCATCCCTTGCATTTTGCCTCGTCAATCCGAACAAATTTCTTCGTCATTTATGTTCTCCTTTCACGAATCAAGCCACTTCGGGCGCATGAACAAATCAATCGGAAAAGCGGCGGCGGAGTAGCAGGTCAGCTCGTCATAGAATTCCCGTTTGCAACAATTTGCTACGACAGGAATCCCTGTAAGCGCGGAAACCTGTTCCAAAAGTTTCACGCTGTCCGTAATGTGCCCAAACCGCGTAGCTTCAAGCAAATTTGAATTGTTGACAATCCCGTGAATCTTCCACCCTATTTCGGCCTCAATGGATCTGGCCATTTCGATGATTTTCGGGGCGTCGTCCGTTTCCGGCCTGTATGTGTTGACGACCATCAGAATACACGAGTCTATATTTTTGAGCGTCGCCATGTATTGATTGAGTATCCTCGCCCCGCTGTCATTGCCTCCGACATCGACGACGCTTTGGTAATCCTCCGCCATAATGTATTTCCCAATCCGCGAGGAAAGGGCCGGCAGATCCGCCGTGATGTCGCAATCATACGCGTTGCTGATCAGGTCGATATCTTTTGCGGCAAGCAAAGGCGCCCGCTCCCTGCTTCTGAAATACGGGTTGGCGATATCAAGGTCAATAAGAGCCACTTTGGAGCCCGCCAATCTGCTGCATATCGCAAAATTGATGGCTAGCTCCGTTTTGCCGCTTCCGTAATGTCCGGTCAATACAATGGCCCTCTTATTTAGGTATCGTGATGATTTCATATTCGTAAATTTCCAAAACATCAAAGCTATATCATCGAAGTGATTTCCGTTGAATGCATATCAAATGCGTCTGCCACACCGTTACATGTAAGTTCACCTTGAAATGTATTCACTCCGCTTCGTAAGCATCGATTTTGCTTGATTGCTTCTTTGAATCCAAGGTTCGCAATCTCCAGTCCGAAGGTCTGGGTCGTGTTGGTCAATGCCAATGTCGCAGTTCGCGCGACAGCCCCAGGCATATTCGCGACGCAGTAGTGAATAATTCCATCTACTACAAATGTGGGATTTTCATGTGTTGTAGCCTTGGTGGTTTCAAAGCATCCACCTT
>JAISLZ010000001.1 GCA_031277015.1 Eubacteriales Family XIII. Incertae Sedis bacterium
CCCTCCCCCGGAGGGATGGCGCGAAGCGCCGGGGTGGTCATACGCCGCCGCAAGGGATTTACCCTGGTCGAGGTCATCGTCGTCCTCGTCATCCTCGCGATACTCGCCGCCATCGCCATCCCCGCGCTGACGGGGTATATCGACAAGGCCGAGGACAAGAAGTACATCGCGGATGCCAGAAACCACGCTTTAGCCGTCCGCACCGCATTGGACAGTGCTTACGCAGAAAGCGATTTCAGCAGTAGCCCAGCTGCCATGTCATATCTAGAAAACGGGGACAACAAGTATACGGGTTCAAAGTTTTGGTCTGTTCCCAATCTTTCGACATATGCCGGAGACGCACAGTTCGAGTACCTCGCGGAAGCGTCAAAACTGATTGGAGAAGCCGACTATGTTGTTGATGATCATGAGAATCTGAGAGCAGATATCAAAGGGCTTTGGTATCTTGGTATATTCGGACCCAAGGGGTCCGATGTCACAGCGATAAACGCAGACGGATTCGTCTATTATTTTTACCCATCAGGTTACGCCGCTCCCGTGACTGCGGAAAAACCCATAGTAATCGTTACATATAGGCTTCCCCGTATGGCCGCGAGCAGTTACGATCTTAAGGCCGATGGAGATAATCGTTTTACCAAAGAACGTCTATCGGTGGTGTACGATCCAAACGCAGGATATGAAGTTTACCATTACACGCAATAAACGATTAGCGGTCGACGTCAGTTAGAAAAACCGATACTGAGATCGCTTCTTATTTTATATTGCCATTCATGTAAGGCACAATACATATCAGGAACTTTTACCTGACGGTCGAGGCCATGCTTTCGATCGTGTGAGGAAACACGGGCGTATGATATCGTCTGGTGGCTCCGCTATTTTATCAAACCGTTATTTTCCCCGGCGTCGCGCAGTTGTTGAGAAGAGACCCGCTAATAGACGGTATGGCATAAAGATCACAAAGTATTTGACAGCCCGGCGTCTGTGGAGATAGAATATTTCTTACGAAATCGTTCCCGGGCTGGTAGTCGGTCCGGGGTTTTGAATCTTTGTGGCGGCGAACGATATGGAGGATAATGAGCGAAAGGGAGGTGCGGCTATTGTCGCGCGGGGTTATAGCATGATAGAGATCAGGTGGCATGGTAGAGGAGGTCAGGGGGCCAAGACGGCGGCCCTACTGCTTGCGGATGTGGGCTTTTCGGCGGGGCTGTACGTGCAGGGGTTTCCCGAATACGGGCCGGAACGCATGGGCGCGCCCATCACCGCCTACAACAGGTTGAGCAAGGATAAGATCAGGGTACATTCCAACATCTACGAACCCGACATGGTGGTGGTTGTGGATGAAACATTGCTTAAGACCGTCGACGTGGCGGCCGGCCTGAAGATTGGCGGCAAGCTGCTCGTTAACACTGGCCGCGCGCCGGCGGACGTACTGGCCGGCTTCGGAGACATAGACGCGGAGATATACGTGATAGACGCGGTTGACATAGCAGTGCGCGCGATAGGCAGGCCGATGCCCAATTCCCCCCTGCTATCGGCAGTGATAAGGCTGTCGGGCATCATGGGGAGGGACGAGGCTGTACACGCGATGGAGGAGGCTTTCAAAGAAAAGTTTCACAGCAAGCCTGAGATTGTGGAAGGCAATATGACGGCGGTGATGGAGGCGTGGTCGAGCGTCTTGCGGATAAACGAATAAGGATAATGTTATGAATGTTATGAATGAAAAAAAGAATCTGATGGAGGGTATCGATGAGAGGTCGTCGTGGCGGGATGTCACTCCTGGGGGTTTCGTCTACGGGTCTGGCAACAGCGAGTACTTCAATACCGGGGATTGGCGTACCCGTACCCCAGTGTGGAAACCGGATAATTGCAGACAGTGCCTGCTATGCTTCCCCGTCTGCCCGGATAGCTCCATACCCGTCTATGACGGCAAACGCGGGGACTTCGACTTCGGGCATTGCAAAGGCTGCGCCATCTGCGCAAAGATATGCCCCTTCGGGGCGATAGACGTAATCAGTGGAAGCGCAGGAGCTCAGGGGAGCATGAAATGAGTAGGCGGGACCGTATGTCTGGCAACCAGGCCGCGGCAGAGGCCATACGTCAGATCAACCCTGACGTCATCGCGGCCTTCCCCATCACTCCGTCTACGGAGATACCGCAGTACGTCAGCGCGTTCAAAGCGGACGGCCTCATAGACACCGAATTTATCGCTGTGGAATCCGAGCATAGCGCTATGTCAGCTTGTATAGGTGCAAGCGCCGCGGGAGTCAGGGCTATGACCGCGACGTCGAGCGCGGGGATGGCCCTCATGTACGAGATGCTCTACGTAGCGGCTTCAGACCGGCTTCCTATCGTTCTCGCCGCTGTCAACCGTGCGTTGACAGGTCCTATCAACATCAACGCCGACCATAGTGACAGCATGGGAGCGCGCGATTCGGGCTGGATACAGCTGTACTGCGAGAATGCGCAGGAGGCTTATGATAACCTTATTATGGCCAACCGCATCGCGGAGCATCCGGACGTCATGTTGCCTATAATGATCTGCCAGGACGGCTTCATTACGAGCCACGGTATCGAAAATATCGTGATCGAGGATGACAGCGAGGTAAGGACCTTTGTCGGTGAGTACCGTCCGGGCAAGTACCTGCTGAATCCATCGGAAAGCCTCGCCGTCGGTCCCTACAGCGTCTCTCCCTACGTGATAGAGATGAAACGTGCCGTTCATGAGGCAATGGTCAAAGCGAAGGATATAGTGCGGCTCGTTTCGGAGGATTTTGGCAGGGCCTTTGGACGCGAGTATGGTTTTATGGAAAGATATCGCATGGATGATGCCGAGTACGCGGTGCTTCTTATGAGCAGCGCCGCGGGTACGGGCAAGGATGCTATCGACGCGCTTAGGGATAAGGGTGTGAAGGCCGGGCTTGTGAAGTTGCGCATGTTCAGGCCGTTCCCCGCGAGGGAGCTCGCTGATGTCCTGAAAAGACTGAAAGCCATCGCCATCATGGATCGTAGCGATGGATTCTCGGCTACGGGTGGACCGCTTAACGCTGAGGTCAGAGCAGCGCTTTACGGCGAGGCCGACGTCAAGGCTACGGGCTACATCTACGGTCTTGGCGGCCGTGACGTCAGGGTTGAGGATTTCTTCGCGATATTCGACGACTTGTCGGGGCTCGCCGCGGGCAGGGAGCTACCGTACTGCCGCTACATCGGAGTGAGGGAGTAAGGGGAAAAATGGCATATCAAGCATATACATTGAAATCAGTGGCGAGCAGGCCGGAGAGGCTCAGCCCGGGGCATCGGATGTGTGCGGGCTGCGGCTCGACTGTGGGCATCAGGGGAGTGCTTCGCGCGCTGAAGCCGGAGGATCGGGCGGTCGTCACGTGCGCGACGAGCTGCCTTGAGGTGAGCACTATGACTTATCCCTACACTTCATGGGAGGATTCGTTCATACACACGGCATTCGAGAACGCGGCGTCCACGACGAGCGGTGTCGAGGCGGCGTACACCGCGATGAAGAAAAAGGGTCGGCTTGACGAGACATACAAGTTCATCACGTTTGGAGGGGATGGGGGCACGTACGACATAGGATTTCAGTCTCTGTCTGGAGCTATGGAACGCGGAACGGACATGGTCTACGTCTGCTACGACAATGAAGCTTATATGAATACGGGCATACAACGCTCCTCGTCAACGCCGCTCTATGCGGACACGACGACGACGGCGGTAGGCTCAAAGTCCGATGGCAAGCCGCAGTACAAGAAGGATCTGACGCGTATCATGGCATCCCATCATATCCCATACGTAGCACAGACGACTTATCTTTCGAATTTCAAGGATCTGCATCACAAAGCTGAGGCCGCCATATACACGGAGGGCCCTGCCTTTCTTAACGTGCTGGCGCCTTGTCCGAGAGGTTGGCGTTACGAGGAATCCGAGCTGATGGGCATCTGCAAAGCCGCTGTTGACAGTTGTGTCTGGCCTCTCTTTGAGGTCATCCGTGGGGAGTGGGTGCTGAATTACGAACCAAAGAAAAAGCTTCCGGTAGAGGATTACCTGCGCATGCAGGGGCGTTTCAAGCATCTATTCAAGGCGGGAGGCGAACATCTCGTTCAGGAGATACAGGACGAGGTGGACAGGCGCTGGGATGAATTGCTCGGCCTATGTGGCGCGTGAGGCCGCTTTTGCAATTTGCAAGGTCGCCTCTGTATGCCAATATGATAATATGGCAATATGGCAATATATTTGAATTTAACTTGACAAATTATCGTTCCAATATATATTATTGTAATATAAATTATCAACGCTTTCATTCGGATAGGAACACCTATGTCTAAATTTTTAGAGTTTTTTGGTTTCGTGTCACCCGAAGACAAGAACGGCGTCGAGCCTGAGACGAAGGAATCTCCGTCCAATAGGGTTGCGGACGTCGTTGCTGGGCAGGCCCAGGCTCCGGAAAAAGAACCGTTCACGTTCGTTCCTCCGACTGTCGATGACGGGACATGGAGCGTTGAGGGCGAATCGGACGCTCCGCCGTCCTTTTCATACAAGCCGTTCGCCGGAAGATCGTATGACGAAGATCGGAGTTCGGCTGATACCGACCAGCCAAAGCGGTCATATGCATTCGTTCCTCCTGTTTCCGAAGAAGCGGCGATAGAAGAAACAGTGATAGAAACAGTAGCGATAGAAGAAACAGCGATGGAAGAAGTTGCGGCTCTCGAAGATTTTTATCCGATTGCCGAACCTGTTGCAGAGGAAATGATCGTGGAGCGAGATACTGCGCTTGAGCAGGCGCCTGTCTCTTACGAGGAGGCTATCGAAGAAACGGTGACCTATGTAACGCCTGAAGCGCCGCCGCGTGAAGAAATTTACAGCGAGCCCTTGAAACGGCCGACATATGAGCCAGCGGAGTCTCCTTATCATGGGTTGACCCCTCTGCAACAGCCTATATACAAGCCCTACGAGGCGCCTGTCCGTGATGAATCGGCACTGCCGGAGCAGCCAGCGTACGAGCCCTACGAGGCGCCTGCCCGTGATGAATCGGCACTGCCGGAGCAACCTGCATACGAGCCCTACGAGGCGCCTGTCCGCGATGAAGCGGCACTGCCGGAGCAACCCGCGTACGAAGCCTACGAAGCGCCTCCCGTAGAGGAAACCTACGAGGCTCCTCCCGAACAGTTGGCTTATGAAACGTACGAGGCAGCCCCTTCGGAGGCGCTCGAGCCTGATCCTATGTTTCAGGAGTATGTGCCTGAGCAGGCAGCCCCCGAGCCCCCGGTCCAGGAATATGTGCTGGAGCAGGCAGCCCC
>JAISLZ010000066.1 GCA_031277015.1 Eubacteriales Family XIII. Incertae Sedis bacterium
ACCGGTAATGACATTGCGTTCGCGGATTACAAGTTTTAGATAATCCATCGTTTTGTCAATCTGTTCCGCTATGGAGCCTGCATATTCTTTCTTGTCAAGAAAAGTATCGACTTTTTGTCCTTCAAATACGGCCACTTTGGTTACAAACGGGTTGGACTCGGAGAGGATGAGCCCCGCATTATTGTAATTCTCGCCCGGCTTTCGTATCTCAAGCCCGTAATCGCTGAATTCAATGCCACGTGACGCAAGCCGCTTCGCTGCATAGCTGAAATCCAAGATACTGAACTGCGTGAGCTGTTGCTCGTAGAGATGGGCGACATCCGAAATCATCATGCGCTTGATCTCGTCGTCGCTTGCCCGCCGCTTTGTACTGCCTACGCGAATCCAGATACCTTTGGGATTAAAACCTTCACCGTCCGTATAATAATATGGGCGATGCGGGCCACCACTGATTCGGATAGTCATCGGTTCTGTTGTGGGATCAACAAATATAAGCCCAATCACATCCGGGGCAAAAGCGTTCGCAGTCCAGTTTGCGAGTTTTTCCTCCCATTTTTGATAGGTTCGATGCTTTTCTTCCGATGAAGAGAATTCCACCGCTGTACCGTCGTCTTGGGCTCCAAGGTAAATAGTGCCCCCCGTCCGGCTGTTCAGAAAAGATACGATTTCAGCTTTCATTTCGTTCTTAGGCGGAAATCCCGACTTATATTCCTCATAATTATGCTCTATTTTCATATAACCAGTATACTGTGAAAAAATCGCTTTGTCATGATGTTTTGAATACGTCGATTTTGCTTATACAAAACAAAGGGTTGAGAGAATTCATGTATTATATTTTATCAACATTTATTGGATGCCTGTTGAAATATGCAACTTCCACGTCGGTAAGTTGATGAACAGCGCTTGGGTTTGTATAGCATTTCAGCCCCGGAATTGTATAATCGCGTGAGATTACAACAGCGGAAAGTATTTTCATTTGATTTTTCAGTTGAGCATCCTCACGTTGAAACAAGCTTTGCACAGTATCCTCAAGTATATATTGATGGCACCGAACGGGCGGTACAACCACGATTACAACAGGATCCGCTGCATTTAGCAATTGATCCATAACTTTTGTGATGAGTTTTTGCCGAAAAACATGGCACATAGTGCGAATGTCACCTGCCCCGACCGATGTGCAGGCATATTCCGATTCGCGCTCTATTGACGGATAATAGCATTTGTCATATTGTTTCGCTTCGTCAAAAGCAGTTGCCTCAACAAACAGTTTCCTATTATCTATAGAGACTTCGAAATCGGCATTTTCCTTTCTGCTCTCAGTTAGCGGAACATCAATACCGGCCAATATATTGTCTCTTTCAAATAATGACATCAATTCAAACTCAAATGCAGTAGCAACGGTTTGAGTAAAAGAACTGCCGGTTAAGCCTTTTGCCTTGCTTCTAAGGCTTGTTCTTCTGTCCTTGCACACTATATCATTATAAATCCTGTCTAAACAGTCGTTGATGCGTTTAAATGCCCCTATTTCACATAGCCAACGATACACAAAATAGAATGAATTTATCTTTTTCCAATTATGAACGTCAATTGCGTACAGCTCTTTTCTCACTTCATTGAAAAAATCGTGGTCAAGTACGCGCGACAAAAGCTCACACGCGCTATGCTTAACTATATGTTCAAACTGATTCGCCTCAGCAAGCATTGTCTGCAGATATTCACTACTGCTGCGGGCATCTAACGATGATTCTTCTTTAGTTGGCAGTGGCGTTTTCATATATATCCTTTCACAGCTACAGTTGAATTCTTGGTACAAAATCAATTTCAGGAAGAGTGCCGTTGCTCTTTTGTTTGCTAACAATCAAGTATCATTGCAGGCGGATTCTCAATCACCTCAAGGATATCGGAAGAGTCAATCTCCTTAATAATATCACTATCAAATCTGATGCTGAATTGATGACCCATTATGATATCGGCTCCCAAAAATCTAATCATTTCTGTAGCCACTAACGCTTGGTGACGTGACACAATATCCGAAAAGTTGAATCGGAAACATATAGCCACAGGAGTACCGTTTGCTGTTAGTTTAGTATATACATCCGGAACATCACTTCTCAAAGTAAATGCGCACACTTCCCCTCCGATGTTCAACAAAAATTTACTGTAAGTTTCACACAATGAAAATGGAGCGTAGAACGAAATCTTCCCTATACGTGACGCACGGCATGGGCGATGAAGAAATAATTCGATTCTGTTAATCGCTGAATTTGCAGCAGCCTTGGATATTCTTAACTGATCAAAAGTTGCTTTCATCCTCGACAAATATCCATCTACATTAAGTAATTGGATTCCTGATGTCCTGATAGCGGCCACATCAAGCACTCTTGTGTTGTGGCATCCGACCAACTGGCAATTGGCAAGGATTTCAAGCGTCGAATCAATGATATGAGCGAAATCCTCATTCCTGTATCGCTCATCTGCAGATAAAGCACATTGGATGTCTCGGTCCGCAGTCTTATCGCGTAGATCTATGTTGAGTAAGTATGGTTCTAAGACATGTATATTTGCCTGTATCATCTCACGTAGAGACGAAGGGTACGTGTCTTTGCGGTCAGCATATATTAAAGATTTATCGCTCCCCATATCATTTACGTTGCCCCCAGATTTTAAACAAATATCTTTACTTCCATTTGTGTAATTAATAATACCACTTTATCCGCACAGTAATATCAATGTCCCATCCATAAGCAATTTCATCTTTTTTAATTATACCCTCACAAACATTGATGCTCAATGGCCTGATATGAATTCATAAATTCACGATATATCTCGATGGGAGAATGCGAATTGTCATGTAAATCCTACCCCCTCTGGTGTCTATGCGCCTTGTCGAAAGATATATTCCCGTTCAGTTTCGACACTTCGTCAACGCAGAATTTTCTGAGCCCCGCGATTTCGCTTTCCGCGATCCCTGACTCGCTCGCCGTGACATGAAGCATCATGGACACTTCGACGGCGAGTTTGAACAGCACTCTCGCCATCCTGTCTTCAAGGCCACCAAGCTTCCCGTCAAGGACGGATTCGAGGGCCGGTGTCAAGAATTCGCTGTCGTCCTCTTTCTGCTGATAGGCGATATAGTGGCGGATCGCTTTTATGATAAATTCGTTGCGGGAGCGGCAGTTGGCACGGCTGCGGTAGACCTCTATGGTATCAAGAAGCCCGGTTTCCAAATAAAGCCCGGTAAATGTCTTTGTATTTTCCTTTTTCACGTTCGCCACCGCCTACAGGCATTGCGCCTGACCCATCGCCACATTTTCGGATTCCTCGCCGCAGACCTCCAGTATCGCTATGGGGAATGCATCGAAGTTGCAGTTGTCGCCGAACATATCTATTATCTCGCGCTGCTTTCCCTCCGTGAGGTCGTCCCACATAATCTCTATTTTCTTCACATCCATATCACTTGGCCCTCCTTTGATATATCCTATCCCTGCAGAAGCCGCCTACGGCGTCATGCGCGGCGCAAAGTTGGCAGGAAACCGGCGCTGCCACTAATTCCTGATATATTCAGGTATGCCGGGCGGCGTTGCCGCACGGCGTAAATCCGCTCTGTCAGGCCGGCGGCCTGACAGGGCCTTTATCCTGCTTCAGAATAGACCCTGCAATATCTGCCCGTTGGCCGCAAGTGTTTTCGCACTCGGCATGCCTTGCCCTCCGCTCCGTCATGCCCGGCTGCTGCGGGCACACGCGGGAAATGGCCGCCAAAGCCGCCGCTTTCCGTTCCCTATCCACTCTGCCTAAAAATCCGCACACAGGGCCAACCACGGCGCCGCTATCGCCGCAGGGCCGAGCAGGGCTGCATAGCTGCGGCAATATAGTCGCAACCCCAGGCTATCCGCTTTCTTTCTTGACCCGTTTCCCGGTCAGCATTTTGAAATCTGCGTGCTTGTACGACAGGCCATTTTTCTCCCTAGCCGCATCAAGGACCTCGAACATCCCCCGCTCAAGCCTGCCGTCCCCATAGCAAACTTCCGCATCCGGGCTGTCATAGCATATCCATTCGGAGCCGTTTTCATTCGCGTTTATGAAGATTTCATAGCGAGGTATTATCGAATTTCCGATCTTGTAAAGCACAGCATCGATTCTGAGGACACCTATGGACAGGCTTGCTATCAATGCGTCAGACGGCATTTTTTTATCACCGGAAAGGTACGCGAGCGTATCTTGTTCGGAGAGATACGCAGAGTAATGATAATCAGTCCCGAACACTTTTTTCTTTCCCATACCACTTTTCTCCTTCAACCTACTGCGCAATCAAGATGATATCTTCGTCCTCATCCTCCGGTTCGGCGTCGTCCATCCCTGTTTCTTGCACATCCCCAAAACCGGAATAGAGGCTCCGCGCTTCTTCAAGCAGCCGGCTTCCATACATTTTCATGCTGCTTTCAAGGGCATTTCTGAGATATGACATATCAAGCCCGCAGTCTTCATAGCCCCTGATGAGCGTACTCAGATATGATACGCTTGGAACCCCGAAATGCGCGGACTGATCCATGATGTATGCCATCGCCCCTATTTCTTCGCCGCTTTCAAGCGTCACCGTCAAATCTTCTTTGTAATAATAATGCGGAAACCCTTCGTAACGGTCGAGATTCAGTTCGTCTATATCAGTTATTTCCCAGAGTGCAACATGGGCTTTAGCGTTGCCCGCCGCCCCTATCGTTGCATGGGCGTTGACTGAACTCCCCTTAAACTGCAGCTCATATTTATCAATGAAACCTGTGCAGACAAGCCTCGAGTAGGGGCAGCGCATGCGCATCTGGCGAACATTTAGGTTGCTCCCGTAGGCTGCATATATTTTAGATTCACTCATTTTTGCTCCTTACATACTGATGGGCATAGCCATATTGTTATCCTCTTGGCCGTCCGAATCTGAACAGCATTCACGTTCAGAACCGTCTGGCGACGCTTCATATTCTCCTGTTTCATCTTCCTGAACAGCGTTTCCCGGGTGTGCATCCGGAGTGTCGTCGTACCATCTGCGGTCTTGTCCCGTCACCCTTTCCCTCTGCCGGTTTTCCTTGAGCGCCAGCCTCTGCTTCTCTGCCTGTTCGGGATCCTTCCACGCGATATTGCCCTGAAGGTGTTTCAGCAGATGAAGACGTGCGCTTTTGAACTCATCGCCGATCATCCCAAGCCGCAGCAGCCATGTCCTGAACGTGTATTTTTCATTGTCAGACCTCGTCCTTATATGTGATGCCCGCTGCTGCACCAGAGCTTGATGGCTGATCGCAAGGCAAAGCTGTATGTACGATTTCACCTCGCCCGCGTGGAGCGTGGAGTTGAACAGCCGGAATTCGATAGTCCCCCTAAAGAAGACGCTATTGAGGTTGAGGCCATGGTATCTGCTGTCATGGTAACGCCCCGGGCGCCCGCTGTCCCCATACCAGATCCGGCTTATCCCATCCATAGACATGTCCCTTCGTGATCTGCAGTTCATCCCATCGACAAAACCCATATCTATCTTCTGACAGTAACGTTCCCGAGAGACATGTATCTTCAGCGCCTTGTAGAGCATATCCTCCTTCGACGCGATGATATTCACGATGTTTTTCAGCGTTTTTGGCGTATGGGGGCCTGCATTTACATGGACATGGATTCCGCAGCTTTCATTGACTTTGGCGCCGGCTTTCCTCAGAACGCGGACGACTTCCTGCACAGTCTTTATATCGTCGTAGAGGCAGATGGGCGATACGACCTCAACCGAATAGGCTTGCCCCGCCTGTTCCATGCGGCGTGTCTGGACTGCTATGCTCGCATCCCGCATGATTTTCCATGTATGGCCCGCAGGGTCATCCACGGAGTACGCGTCATTATAGCCGCCAATGCTGTATGCTGCCGTAGAAAAATGGCCGGCTATTGCCCGCGCGGCCATCTCCCTTGTTATCCCTGTCATCTCGATCTCAATCCCGAATTTCTGGCTTTTCAACCCGCGCCGCCCTTGCCGCTCCCTGCGGAGGAGTCAGCCCTATGCTTAGGTTTCTTCTCGGCAGCCTGCCCTTTCATATCGATGAATTCCCGGACGCCTTTCGGGACATGTTTCTCATAAAGGGACAGCGCGTGTTCATTAAGTTCTGCTTCGAGATCGAGTCCTTTTTGCGACAGGAACATTCTGGCCGCCTTGAGTTTCTCATCTTCAAATGTGATAGTGATGTTGGTTTTTTTCATTTTGCATCCTCCGTCTTCTGCATACCGGCTATAGCGTCATTTGGGGTGCGGGCCCTTCATTCGGAACGTCGGCGGCGGCGTAAGAATCGAACGTCATCTGAACACTTTCTGCCGGCGTCTGGGCCATCTTCCCGGCTAGATCCCTGAATGAACCCAGATAGCTTTCATAGTTCTCATGGCGCCTCATGGTTATGTAGTCGCCGTCCCTGATCGCGTCTTCGAGGCCGGTGACATAGCCCAGTACGTTTGGGATACACAGTTTCGAGGCTGTTTTTTCCGTGAAATCATAGCGATGGGCAAGGATATACAGATAATCCTCACTGGTTTTGTACTTTTCAAGGGATAGCTTGGCATTATCCAGTATTTCATTTTTTCGCGCGATGTAACCGTGGTCTGCCTCCGGAGGCAGGGGCCTATAGTAGGCATCGGGATAGCTGCCCTCGTCACATGATTCCTTTATCTGCCGTTTATAATAGATGATATGGTTCCTAACGAGATTCATGTTCACTCCGTCAGAATAAAACGGGTCATGCCCTCCGTATTCATTCAGATGCTCCCATCTCGCGTACTCATCGCATAACGACTGTCCGAGGTCTTCTTTCTTTTTTTTCATTGCGATACCCTTTGACCCTTCATCTGAACTGGCCGGTCTATGCACCGAAGCGCCGCGCCTATATACATCTCTTAGTCTCCTTCCTTCATTCAAATCTGCCATACGAGTGGAAATGCTTTACGTAGTATCTGTCCGTGACTTTGCTGTATTTGACGACATCGCCTGAGCCGGGTGCGTGTATCATCGTATTCTCGCCGATATATATGCCGACATGCGAGACGCCCGTTTTGTAGGTATTCTGGAAGAATATAAGGTCGCCGGGCTTCCGCGCCGACTTTTTCACGGCCTTACATGCGGCCTGCTGCGCCTCTGCTGTCCTCGGGACAGACTTGCCAAGGCCGTGCAGGAAGCAATACTGGACAAACCCCGAACAGTCGAACGAATCCGGGCCCGCAGCCCCAAACACATAAGGCTTTCCAAGCTGCGCCTCCGCTATGGCAATCAGATTATTAAAGTCGCCATCCCCCATAGCCCCTCTGCGTTCGGCCGATTTGGCGTAGAACTCTGCTACGTCCTGCCGGTCTTCCTTCGTAAGCTCCACCCCGAACACATCCTCGATATTGCTGAATACTTCCCCGTCGTCTTTTGCGTCGGCAAAACATCCGATGAAATCTTCGTAGAAAGTGTCCGATTCTTTTTCCTTGCCGTAGAGGATGCACAGATAGAATACCTGTATTTTTATGAAGTCTACATCCGGCGCATTGGCATCTCTCTCTGCCTGAAGTTTCTTCATCACATCATCAATGTACTCCATCTTCTCTTTCTGTTCGTCCGTCATATTCGCAGCAAGTGCCGCTATGACCTCCGTCGAGCCATAGTCAATTTCCGCGCCTCCTTCAGCTATGCTCATGATAAGCACGACCGGCGCGAACAGGAGAAAAATGCCGCCAAGCGCTATCGCAATGACGGCAGTCCTGAGCCTCTTGTCCCTTGCCACTTCAACAGCGACCTTTGCAGCGACTGCTGCGGCAGGTGCAGCCATATCACATTCACCTCCATTCCGTATAAAAACCCTGCATATAGTTTTCTGTTTTACTCACGCCCAAAGGCCCTCTATCTGCCGCCCGCGCCGCCAAACAGTTCAGCCTTGTAATCCGGCGCTATAACTTTGAGAAGATACCTCTCGTTGCCGCAGCGGTAAAGGCAGGTGCCGCGCTCGGGATATCTGATAAGATCAAATTCCGACCCCTCAAGTTGGAGGGTGTCCGTGTACGCGCGGGGTTCGATATTGCCGGCGTTGAAAAGGAATTGATGCGTTGGGATAGAGAACAGCGGCTTGGTATACTCCCTGACCCCTTCGATCAGGAAATCATCGACGTTCTGGCTTGCGACAATAATGGCGCTGTCCTTTTTTCTGACCCTTTTCATGGCGTTCCTGATATATTCGATTGCCGTAAGGTTCGTCAGGAACAGGTACAGCTCGTCGATGGACGCAGCCGCATCCCCGCTGCCTAGAAGTTCGTTGCTCATGTACGAAAACAGGTTGAACAGCATTGTGTCCTTAAGCCGTTTGTTCGTATCAAGAAGCCCTTTGACGCCAAAGCACAGGAATTTGTCGTCAGTTATATTCGTATGCCCATTGAAATATTTGCTCTCCGCTCCCTTGCACATAGAGTGCAGGCCAAGGCATATCTCCTGCAGGGTATCTTCCGTATACAGGTATTTCCCGCTGTTGCCGAAGGAATGGAATTCCCTCTCTATAAATTCGTACAGGTCGCTAAGTATGGGATAGCTTTTTTCGTCAAGCGCCGAAAAATCTGTCCCGTCGGTAATCCCGCATGAGCTGTAAAGCCTTCCGAGCATGATTTCAATGGTGTCGATCTGCGCGTCCGAAAAATCCTTGTAGCTTCTGAAGAAGTCTTTGAGGTACGCGATATGCTGGGACAGCCCGGGCGCTTTCCTGAACGCTTCCGGCACTTCTTTGCCATCATCCTCATCACCTGCCGCTGCGGGGCCTTCTGCCCACGCCTTTGGCTGCAGCGGGTTGATCAGGTACTTCCCGCTCATGAAATCGATGTAGCACCCGCCCATCGCATTCGTCAGCTCCTCATACTCGGCTTCCGCGTCGAGGGCTATGACCTTTTTCCCGCTTTCCCTTATGTTCGTCAGGATCAGTTTCATGAGATACGATTTCCCCTGCCCGGAGTTGCCGAGGATCAGGATGTTGCTGTTGGTCTTGTCGCCCTCCCTCCTGTCGAAGTCCACGAGGATATTCGTGCCGAACTTGTCCCTGCCGATATAAAACCCGCATGGGTCGGTCTTCCCCGAGTAGTTGAACGGGTATAGGTTAGCCACGGAGGAGGCGGGCAGCACGCGCTCAAACTGCGTCCCAAACTGATTGGCGCCGACCGGCAGAACGGAGATGAAACCTTCCTTTTGGCGCAGCGTGAGCCTGTCCACCGAGATTTTGGAGCGTGTCAGCTCCATCAGCACCTCAGATGACAGCTCCTTTAGTTTGCCTTGGTCCGAAGCGCGAAGTTCGATAAATACCGACGTGTGCAGAAGCGGCTCTTTGTCACGCCTCATGTTCACGATAAGCTCCATGACGTCCTGGAGGTTGTTTTCTGCCGTAATCGTGTCTGTGACATCCGTGCCGCCCGTCATCAGCCTGTTTTTCCGCGTAGCCGACTGTATGATTTTCCTCTGCTCCAGCGATTCGACGAGCCGGTTATATATATGGAGCGTCACGCCTTCCCTGTCAGCAAGCCCGGCAAATATAGCCTGCTCGTCCGTGGACGGGGGGTACTCCCTGACCGCCCATGCGCAGCAGTATTTGTCGCCGCATATATAGCTGTCCGACAGAAACTTTATTGTAGGCGGCAGGATCATGTCAAAGAACCCCTTCACCCTCAGCGCTTCCTTCTCCTCCTCTGTCAGCGGCTTTCTCCCTTTTTTATATTTCCTGAAATATTCCTCGCCGTCGCAGTCGCCCATAAGGTTTCCGTCCGTGGAGGCGCCAAAATATATGGCGAGGGACCTTTTGATCTCGTCTTTCCCGAGTTGCCTGACTTCAAACCCGTGTTCCGAAATAATCTTGAGGGCGCGGTTCGCATGCTGCAGGGCACGCTCGCCTTTCTCGTCTTTCAGCCTGACGATGAGAAGGAACTGGCGGGCCGTGGACATTTCGATCTGTATGCTGTCAAGGAAATCCATATCACGCTCGAGGATCAGCCTGACGGGGGCATTTTCTTCACGCTTTAGCATCGCGGCCACGAACCTCTTGTTCTCGTCAAAGCATTCGCATGAGTCCATGCACACGATCTCTACATCCGGGATGGATTCGATGACCATGAGCAGATGCTGCACTTTGATCAGGATGTTCTCGCGTGACAGCACCGCTATATTCGTAGGGCTTATCAGATAATAGATGAGCTCCCCTTTTGCCGTATCGAGACCATACTTTGAAAACCCCGTAATCCCTATAAGCTCCTGCGTTGATCTACCTTTTCTTTTCGTTCTGGGCATATTTCTCCCTCCATTCGAAATACTGCTGTGTCATGATGAAATATTTTGCTGCGTACTTCAAAAAATCGAGTACTGTCGCCTCGTCGATGCGTATCGTGAGGAACCCGTAAAGCAGCGTCAGCGCCACCGGCACGGCAAACCCTGTCTGCGTAAGCGCAAGCACGGATATAAGAAGGGCCACGCCGATGGCCATAAAATCCTTAAGGCTCCAGAGCCACAGCTTCGCAACGGCCTTAAGGTTCTGCGGATATAGATATGTTTTCATTTATGCACACCCTCTCTAACGTGCGGCTGCACGCGACACGGTCCGGGTGAGGTTCACTGCCATGGACGTCGCATGCATAACATTCATCATGCTGAACTTGACTGAGCTGTCAAGCCCGAACTGCTGCGCTATCCTCGGGACCTCGGATGCCGCGAGCATGATGCCGATGCCGAGCAGCATATTGCCGTTCCCAAGAGTCAAAAGCCCAAGATAAAGAAGCGTCGTCTGCAGGAATGCTGTAAGGCACAGCGCGATTACCTGCTTGCACCACATTACAAACCCGTCCGTATAGCCCCTTGGCACGCTGAACATATATAGCGAGCCCACGGCAATCTGGATTACGATGATCCCGCCCCGTTTGATATTGTCGAAGAATATCTTTATCACGCAGTACGCAAACGCAATCATGGCGAGCGCATTGAACAGATTTATCGTGGTGATCGCTGTAACGGAAAATATCCCTTCAAGGATGGTCAGGCTTTTGTCGCCGAGACCAAGGCCCTGCTCGCCTGCCATGATGCTGGCAAGATCACCCGCGAACGTGTTCTGGAGGGTGATGCAGAACTTGTAAAGCTCTATAGGGACGACAGTTATAAGCCCTGCGGCCATGAACCCTTTCAGGATGTTTATAGCCGCAGATTTTACGCTTACCCTGCCTGTCTGCATCTCGATTGCGATATCGAACACAGCTGTCACTACGCCTACCGCAAAAAGCGCCCACGCGAGAAGCGAGAATAGGTGGACGGTCGCGTCTACCCAGCTGAGTTCAAAAATATCGGCGCCCATATTGCCCATCATCGTAAAGAATTCAGCGACGGCTCCATATATGGCTTCGTAAAGCCACTGCAGCATCATGTCCCAGATAGCGCCGGAGACCGATTGCATCAGCGTATCGAACACGCCGCCTACCGCCTCGCCTAGCCCGCCCATAAGGTCGCCGAGCCAATCAAACATAACCCCTCCTTTCCGGGCGTGCGCCGCATGGCACCTTGCCGCAGCTCACGCCGCAATGGCTTAACATATTGTTCAGTGACAATAAAGTTTGTCTTTCTTAAGTATCTAACCGGCAAAAAATCACGCTCGCTGTGTAATGCTTTGATATCGGATACAATTTAATTGGTTCACTAACAGCCTGTATTTGTGATAGAATCCTATTAACGGAAACGGCGGTTTCATAAGGAGCAAAACTATGGATGCATCTGCTACCAACATCAATAGCGAATATAGTAAAGAGATTCAGTCACGAAAAGCAAAGCGCGAGCGTGACCAGGCGATTGCAGACGCTACCGAGATCAAGCGCAGACTTCAGCTTGCCAAAGAAGGCAAGGATCGGTTTTGTAGTGAAAAAGAAACCGAATCCACGTTGAAGGCTCTGGGCTATTATGAAGGCTAAGATCCGTCATCTTAAAACAGCCATCTACGACCGTGCTGAGGCTGTAGAGATTATTCGCGGATATTTTACGGACAAGCAAGAGCCTAACCTTCTGAGCAAACATCTAAAGCAATTTCGCGATGAATTCGCCAATAAAGAGGAAGTGCTTCGTAACAGCCCACTCGTATACCAAGTCCGTGAGGATTATCCTTTCAGCGAGTTTAATGAAGAAATCCGCTCGTTTACTGTTCACTGGTTTACTGCTTTTTACTACTTCGACGGCGAGTATGTGAACATTGTTTACGTCCGCCCGTCAAGATCAGACTTCGCCGTAATCCCGTTTCCAAATCAGAATTGACGAGTACCCTGTTTTGTCACAATCGGGCTACAGGATAGACCAGATATAAAGCGGCGCGGTGAGTGTGAACAGCAGGCACGCAAAAAGGATGGCGGGCGCCGCGAATTCAAACATGCCGTGTTTCCTGTATTCGAAATATGCGCTGCCCACCTTAACGAAGAACAGTATCGCAAGGATCATGTCGAGTACGGGGAAGATGACGTTGTTCGTGACGCTTTTGATCTGGCCTTGGGCGGCCTGCCACGTGCTTTGGATCGCCCCCGCCACATCGCCCGCCGCGTATGCATGGCTGCCAAACAGCAGCGGGGCTATAAGGCTAGCAGCTGCTATAACTGTTATGATCCGCATTTTCCTCATTTGCCGCCACCCCCGCTTTTCGCCCTGACGATAAAAAATGCGATAACCCCGCCTATTAGGACGGCTATAAGGCCGGTAATAACCGGATGGAAGATTCCCATTGTGTTCCCTTCTTTCTTTTATGACGGGAGGGGCGCACATCATATACGCCCCTCCCTGATGCTACATACTGAGCGCTACATCATTTTCTTCGGATAGGTCGTCTGACTCGCTTTCATCTTCAGCGCCGCCGGAAGAAGCATCTTCCCCTTCCGTCCCAAAACTTCCGAACTGGGTATCCTCGCTGCTAGCGCTCTGCTCCTGCGCTTCACGCACTTTCTGTTCATATGCCTTCATCACCGCACTATTAAGTTCCTCACGCGCGTCTGCGCTGATCGGGTGGAATATGTCATGGAATCTCCCGTTCACATTCACCTGCGGCATCGAGACAAAATCGCCTTTCGGCCCACCTACTATTTTGATGTTGTGTATGGCAAATTTCCCGTCGATTGCCGCGCTCACATACGCTTTCGTGTTCGTATCGTCCCTGTAGACCATTTTGTTTACCCTTACGTCGATTCCCATTTTTCTACCTTCTTTCTTGTTGTTTTTTAGTACGATATAAAATACATGCGGCAACTGTCTTCTACTTCTTCCGGCGTGTACAGTTCTGGCTCGCGGAACATCTCGAGATAGAGAGCCGCCTCATACTCGGAAAGCGAAGTGCATATCCCGCCTTCTTCCGTTTCATCTGCGCCCGCTATTTATCTGGAATATCTTTATATTCGTCATCCGGGCGCCTCCTTCGTTTCCCGCTCACACATGGACGGCCCTATAGGGCATCCGGCGCATCTGCCGCCGCATACATAGCCGTAGATATCCGTGAGAGGGCGCGTGACAAGATGGCCATCCCCGTCAATGAATTCCTCGAATACATCCTCCAAGCCCGCTGCCGCGGCGCCGCATACTTCTGCTCCGCAGAGCATCGCACCATCATCCATAACATGCCTCCTTCCCTTCATTGGTACATTTTCTGCCCACGCCATCGCCTTCGGTGTTTTTCGGCAGCAGGTCGTACAGCGACATCTGATATATCCTGCCGGGCGAGTTTGCCGGGTCGTAGTTGGAAATCAGCAGCTCCGCATACATCTTCCCGCCCTCATACCGCTGCGCGATATTGCTCAGCCTTGTGACGCTCTCTACAGTTATGCCGGGCATAGAATACATCTCACGTATCACAGGGCAGTCATTGTAGGAGAGTAGGAACTTGCCCTCAATCCCAAGAAGCGCTTTTGCGAGGCGGTAATGGTCCTCCTCCACAAAGGCTACATCCCTGTAGTATTCTTCGGTCCGGTAGTACGGCGGGTCGCAGTAGAAGAACGTCCCGGGCCTGTCATATAGCGAAATCAGC
Organism: Eubacteriales Family XIII. Incertae Sedis bacterium; assembly: GCA_031277015.1. GTDB lineage: Bacteria > Bacillota > Clostridia > Peptostreptococcales > Anaerovoracaceae > JAIRPC01. The sequence continues at coordinate 14,043 of JAISLZ010000066.1, forward strand.
TCTTCAAAGTCCTTGTTTTCGATCACGACTTTTTGAAGGCGCGCGCAGGCGTCACGTATGAGAGGGAACTTGCTCCACATGGAGTGAGGTATGTTCGCGTAGCTTGTCAAGGCAGAGGCGTAGCTGTACCTGATAAGCTGATAGAATATCGCCGCCCGGGATACGTCCGGGACTTTGTCCGGGCATCGCATCGCCTTTTTCGCATACTCGAAATCAAACCGCGAGTTCATCACGAATTCAAGCTCGCTTATGAGCTCCTCCGGCTTCGTCCTGACGCACCTGTACAGATTCACGAGGTTGGTGCTTTTGTCATTGAATACCTCCACTTCAGGGCCTTCCGGCTTATGGAACAGGACCCACCCCGCGCCGCCGAACACCTCGACATATCTCTGGAATTCAGGGGGGAATCTCGCCAGTATCTCCTCCCGGAGAGCCTTCTTCCCGCCGATCCAGCTAATAAAAGAATTGATAGGATCACCTCCCTACATTTTGAGGACGCCGAAGACGGCGAGCCTGCTGTCCCTCGACGAATACTCGCATGTCGACAGTGTTATGAACTTATCCCCGAATGACGCCTTGGCGTCCGTGCTGTAATACCGCCTGTCTTTAACTTCGTCCATGAACCTGCCAAAATCCGCTTCGCCCGCGAAATCGGCTTTGTCGTAGTACCGAAATTCATCATTGCTGCCTGTATATACCTGCGCCGTAAACACGGAATGTACTGCGTATCTCTTTAGCCCATCGCGCGTCAGGAGCATTATCTCGTGATGTTTCCTGTAAAAATTTTTGTCTGTAAACTTCGTCAGTGACGCGAACATAAGGCCCGAACGCATATGGTGGCCGTAGATTATCAGATTGTCCGAAGGTTTTTCGATGTCGCATATACCGGCGAGGAACGGCGTGCCTGAAGCGCTGCGCTCCCCACAAAAATCCCTGTGGAGATAGTATTCCGGGCTGCCTTTGCGCTGCATCACGGGATAGTCGACCTTGGTCCCGGGGACTTTGAGCCAAGCTACAAAATCCTTGTTCTTTGCATATAGCTTTTTCCATCGGCCTATATAAGGGTCGCCCGGCAGCTTCTGCCCTCCTGCCTGCCATTCCTGAAGGACAGGGCGTATCCCTTCCACCTGTTTTTCTTCCCGGTAAGCGCCCGCATAGTATTTGACAATGAGAATTGCCGAAACTGCCGCTGCGGCAAGGCAGACAGCTACAGCGGCCTTGGCTATTTTTATATTCATATAATTTCCTCTTTGCAAGACTGGGGGGCGGACGTTTTTACGCGCCCGCCCCTGTATATAGAAATAGGGGTAATGGAGGGGCTATTTTCGCAGGCCGGCTTTTCCTCTGATATATAGCCTTCCTATGACCATGCCGGCTAAGCTGATGGCAATAATCAGGATCAGGGCCGGGAGCATCGGGCTGTCGCCGGTCTTTGGTGTGTCGTCTTTTGGTGATGCGTCCTCGTCAGGTATGTCTTCTGTTATGCCGGGTTCTGATGCTATCTCATCCTGCTCGCTTTGCTCAGAAATTTTTACAGTATTGTCTGCCGATACATCATCCGCATTGCCGGCCTCCGCAGATGCGGTATTCTTAACCTCATCCCCGGTGAACCCTTCGTTTACCTCAACATCGTATTTCAGGGATATCGTTTCCCCTTCATTCAGGTTTTTCCCGGTTTCTGCCTCGATATCCTGCCCGGACGATTTTATCGCGCATTCAGATGTGATGTCTTCCTCGCCAAGGTACACCCTGATAGAGCTTCCGCTTATGGAAGCTCCCGTTGTGCCTAGCTTGTCGCTGATCTTTACCAGAAGCGCAGGGGCAGAGGATATGCATGTAACCTCGACCGTATATTTTGCCGTCTCCCCCGCTGCATATTCTTCCTTGTCGCTCGTCTTGACTATATTCAGCGCGGCCTTGGGCAGTTCTACTCTCACGGTATTCTCGTCTTTCGCATCCTCAGAGTTGGACGACGATGCTACCGCGATATTTTTCATCTCTTTGCCCGCCAGTTCAAAGCTTTCTATTAGAACATCATAGGTGACGGTGATGCTTTCGCCCTTTGTGAGGGCTTTGCCCGTTTCTATGGTGACGGCCTGCCCGCTGACGTTTACCGCACATCCGGATGTGATGTCCTTATCATGGAACAATACTTTGACAGAGCCGGACACTATTGACGCGCCGGTCGTGTCGAGGGCATCTTTTATGGTGACGCCAATCGCGGGGGCGGATGATATGCAGCTTACGTCAAGCGTATACTTCGCGGTTTCCCCGGCCTTGCAGACCTGTTTGTCGCTCGTCTTGACGATTTTTAGCTCTGCCTCGCCCGGCTCTACGCCGACCGTGTTCTCATCACGCGCCTCATCAGCGTTATCCGCGCGGGCGATGCAGACGTTTGTCACGGCCTGCCCTGCAGCGGAGGGATCGAACGTGACGCCGTATGTGACAAGGATGGTATCGCCCCATGCGAGGTCCTTGCCGGTGGCAATTTCAAGGGCGCCGCCGCTTGCTGTAATCGCGCAGCCGGACGTTATATCTTTCTTGTTCAGCGTCACCTTGACGGAGCCGTCCTTTATTGAGGCGAGCGTAGTCTCAAACGAATCCCGTATGACGACATTCCGCGCGGCGTAGTCCTCGCGCATCTGAGTCACCTTCAGCGTGTACTTCGCCGTATCATATATCCCGTAGATATCCTTGTCCGAAGATTTTTCGATATTCAGCTTGGCGCCTACGATAGGCGTATTTTTTTCTTCCACATCGCCGCCGGACGGGATGCCCCGGTCATCTTTTATGACATCGCCGTTGGTGTTCGGGCGGGAAGGCGACACGGCGGTGTTCCTCACGCTGAACCCCGAGAGTTCATGGCCGGATACAGCCACGTCGTATGTCACGGTCAGCTTTTTCGCCACCTCAACGGAGGTATATGGCGCGATGCCTTTCTCCTTTGGCGGTATGACCTTGTCCTCATATCCCATATTCAGATGTGGGATGACCGTAAAGGCGTTGCCGCTTACCGTGATGTCACAGAGGTGAGTGATAACATTGCCGGTTTCGCTAAGGACCTGGATTGATCCGGGCAGCAGCGTGATGCCGCCCTGCGTTAGGCTGTCCGAGATTATGACGTCGCGCATGAACGTGCCGGGGTTTACCTGCGCGAGCGTAAGGCTATATGATATCGTGTCGCCGACCTTGTACTCGGCCTTATGCGTTGTCTTGATAAGGTCGAGTTTTGGCGAGTTGATATATACGCTCGCGCTTGCGCTTTTTTCTTCCGTCATGGAGTATGCGTTCACAGTGACGGTGTTATCTATAATCTGTCCGTTCTGCGCTTTCGACGGCACTGCATCAAAGGTGATTACTGCGGTTTCGTTCAGCTTTATGCAGTCTGTCCTGAACTCAAAGCCTTCCCCTATCTGTGCGAACGATTTATTTGCCGTAGCGATCCCGCTGATTTTCGCGCTGGCTATATCTACTGCAAACCCGTCCGGAAGCGACACGTCGCGGACGACGACGCTCGTCGCGTCGGATGTCGACTTCGCGGTGTGCTTTACGCTCACAGTGTAGCGGACCCTGTCAGCCACCTGATTTTCATACCTCTGGACGGACTTCGTGACGGCAAGGTCAGGGACACCGACCTTCGTCAATACTTCATTTGAGGTCATAGGCGAGCCGTCGATGATGGCATACCCCTTGTTTGGGAACGTCATCTCATCCTCTGCCGGGCTGTAGTGGCCGTGCGCACGCAGCTCCGCGACAGTCTTTGTCTGGTCAAGCGCGGCCTCGATCAGCAGGGTATATGCCGTGCCGCCCGCGCCGCCGTAGAACGGGGCGCTCCCAAGCGCGGGTGCCTTTGCCGAGGCTGTCACATTGCGCCCTGAGACAGCAATGTCAAACTGCCCGCTTACGTCGGTGTTGTCATCTAGTACCACTTTCGCGCTTACGAGGTTCACGCATGAATCAAGTTCATCCGTGAGGGTGAAGGATGCATATTTTCTGGCCACCCCGTCCATGCCGCCAAGGATTGCCTGACGGACGCGGTAGGTGAACATCTCGTTCGCGTTTATAATCCTGTCGGCTGCCACTTTCTGCTCGTCGCTGTCCGTCACGTCCTTTTTCGGGAGGGCGACGCGTGTCGTGACATCGTTCGACTCCTGCTCATAGGTTCCAAGTCCGCTGTTGAACACAGTGGAGGCCCTATTTATAAATGTGAGCAGATCGCCTGCGGCATTGTAGTGGCCATGGGTTTTCATCTCCGCAGGCTTATCCGGGTCGATTCTGACCGTTACGTTCATGGTGAACTCGGTATCGCCACGTACATCCCCTCCGCAGAAGTCCTCGCTCCTTAGCAACGATGCTTTGGCTGCAGCGACCACCTTGTTCCCATTCACCGTAATATCAAACTGGTCTGTCCGGTCGCCCTTGCCGCTCTGGGTGATGGCCACGCCCTCGATTTTGAGGCACGTATCGATTTGATCCTCGAACCTGAATGCGGTATAGAACGATTTGTCGGCGTATGCGTCCGGAATTTGCTGTGTCACCTTGTATGTGAAAGGCTCGGCGGGCGTTTTTAGGGCATTGCTGACAACATCGTTTTCATCAGGGTCGCTGACGCGCTTTGACGGCGGGCTCGGAGGCCTTGGGATGGGGGCATACGTGTTCACTACGTTTGAAGGTCTTGGTGTTCCTCCAACGTTTACTGCAGCTTTATTTTCAAAATGCAGCTGATCCTGGCTTATCACATGGTCATGCGCGGCGAGCTGGGCAATCGAAAGTGCAGGGTCTATGTGGACGTAGACAGTAACGGACACAGAGCGCGATTCACGGTTGGCGCCGCCGTAGAATACAGTATTGTCATTTATGTCAAGGGACGCTTTCTTGGCGCTGACCGTCACTTTGTTCCCTGCCGAAACGGAGATATCGAACCATTTGTCAGAACCCGCAGTGTCAGCCCCTCCCTCTTTGGTCCATTCGGACACCTCGCACGCGCCGGACTGGTGGTCTACCCGCACTTTGTCGATGATGAGGCAGCTGTCTATCTCGTCAGTGATATTGAACTCAGTAAAGCCTTTGTACATCCCCGACGGCACGGTAGTCTCAAGCCTATACCTGTAATGTTCGCTCTTATTTGATAGGGTGTTGCTGACGACACCTTCCTCGTCGGGGTCAGTTACCTCCTTGGATATTGTAGGTGGAGTGTCGTCGTGCGGTATCATCGAATATTTGTAGTATCCGAAGTGCGCGTGTCCCGCGCCCGATGCGCGCCCAAACACCATGCGGAGAGAATCGGTGTCCACAAGATAGCCTATAGCGTCTTCCTCGTTAGCATCGGATGTTACGACGGTTCCGGCAAACATACGGTATTTCACATCGCCCGACGTGGAAAGCTCGTTATATTTGAGCCGTGTGTCCTTGTCAGCGAATACCTTCTCTACGTCAGACGACCTTACCCCAAGGTATTGGTCGACGTCGATGTCCGAAAATGTGATATTGGACTTATATACATACTTGGTGTTTGTCCCCGCGTAGTAGAAGTCCCATTGCAAAAATGCTTCCTGCATATTGTATACTTCGACCGATGTGCGGACGTCCTTCTTTATAGCGATGGTGTTGTTGCCTGACGCCCCGTTGTCGTGGGAGCGGAGGCTGATCTTCACGTCGATATAGTCCCAACTTTGCGTATCTATGTTCCTGACGCCCGCATGCCTGATCCACATCAGGGTATCACCGTTGCCTACGGCATTGCCCCCGACGGTAGAGAACTGCCAGTAGTCCGCGCGTTTGTCGTCGGTGTCGAGCGGCCCGAGCGTGTTCGCTATTGAGAGCGGCAGGTTCGTGACCTTGGCCACGCGCTCATAGGCCGTGCTTGACGTCTCCTGCATAGTGATCGTGTACTGGCTGTCCGTCACTTTGAATGCGTTTGATGACGCCACCCACGCAGTATATACGCCTTTGTCCGAAGCGAACGTATCGCCGTAGGATCC
>JAISLZ010000019.1 GCA_031277015.1 Eubacteriales Family XIII. Incertae Sedis bacterium
TACTCTTTGAAAAGCTAGGGTTGCCCGGCGCGAAAAAAACCAAGACCGGCTATGCGACGGGGGCTGATGTGCTGGAGAAGCTGTCGGATAAGAGTCCTGTGATACGTAAAGTTCTAGACTACCGTACGCTCACGAAGCTGAGGAGTACATACATTGACGGGCTCATCCCTCTCGTAGCGGGAGACGGGCGCATACACGCCCATTTTCAACAGACGGTCGCGGCTACGGGACGAATCAGTTGTACGGAGCCTAACCTGCAGAATATACCTATCAGGCAGGATTTCGGAAGGCAGATCAGGAAAGCTTTTATTCCGGGTGGAGATGAGTACACGCTTGTAGGGGCGGATTACAGCCAGATCGAGCTACGCATACTTGCGCATCTCTCCGGGGATCCGTCGCTCGTCGAGGATTTTCGCACCGGTGCGGATATACACAGGCGCACGGCGGCGCGCGTATTCGGCGTCTCGGAGAAGGACGTGACACCGCAACAGAGGAACGGGGCAAAAGCCGTGAATTTCGGCGTTATATACGGGATGAGCAGTTTTGGGCTTTCGGAGGGGCTTGGCATCACTCGCATGGAAGCGGAGTCGTACATCCATGAATATTTCGCGCGGCACTCCGCGGTGAAAGCATATCTTGACGATAGCGTCGAAAGTGCGAGACGAACGGGTTATGCGGTCACTGTGCTGGGGCGACGGCGGGCGATACCGGAGCTTGCAGCGCGCGCCTACAACGTTAGGCAGCTCGGAGAGAGGCTAGCCATGAACACTCCTATACAGGGTAGCGCGGCGGACATCATAAAGCTGGCGATGATAGCAGTGCACGACGCCCTGCGCTCGCGCGGACTGCGTTCCTCGCTTATATTGCAGGTGCATGACGAGCTCATCATACGTACCTGTAAAAAGGAAATAATGGAAGTCGTATCTATATTGAAAGAAAAAATGGAGAGCGCTTTCGAGCTTGACGTACCTCTCGTAGCGGAGGTAAGTGAGGGCGCGAGTTGGTACGAGTTGAAATGATCATAGGTATCACAGGCGGCATAGGTGCGGGCAAATCCGTCGTTACAGACTATCTGCGCGGCAAGGGTTATGGTGTCATCGACGCGGACGAGGTCGCGCGCGAATCTGTCATGCCCGGTGAACCGGCCCTCTCTGCCCTTTCCGCGGCTTTCGGCGAGCGCATATTGAACGACGACGGTACGCTTGACAGGGGCCGCCTCGCTCGCATGGCATTCGCGGATGGGGAGGCGACGCGCCGCCTGAACGCGATAACACACGTGGATATAAAAAGAAGGATACGTGATAAAGTAAACGAACTGCGTGAAGGAGAGGTTATATTTGTCTCCGCGCCGCTACTCCATGAGTCGGGCCTGGACCGTATTGCTGACGAGATCTGGCTCGTCACGGCGCCGGAGGAAGTCCGGATAGCACGAGCGGCTTCACGGGATGGTGTGCCTGCCGAAGATATAAGAACGCGTGTCATCAGACAGATGGACGAGGGAGAGCGAAAAGCGCTTGCAGATGTCATAATAGAGAACGACGGTGATATAGAGGATCTGCAGTGTGCCATAGAAAGGTTACTCGCGGAACGGCTGTAATCACTGCACGGATTCTGATATTTTCTTGATTCGAGACGCCCTTCCAATCAGCGGTGCGATGATGAATACCGCTGACGAGAACAGCGCGCCCATCTTTGCCGACGATTGAAGGTCCGGTTCTGTGAACGCGGCGCCAGCCACGAAGAGCGCCACGGTCAGGCCCGCTCCCGCGATGAGGCCGACGACGCCTACGTCCCTAAAGTTCATGCCGCCCGGCGGTTTGAATGACATCAGTGTCGCGATACGGCTAAATAGCAGTATTCCGCCGGTCTTGCCGACGATCAGTGAGACGCACACTATCCACGTGAGAGTGGATATGCCCGACAATGCTACGCCCGCGTTTGTAAGGCCGAAGAATACCAGGCCGAAGTCGACGAAAGACGAAAGTCGGTTCTCGCATTTTGCTATCGGTGATTGGTCCGTGACGCGTATGTCGTCTCCGTGGATGTCCGGTACGTCATTGACGATGGCTGCCTTGTCTGAGATCACGCTATGAGGGATGAACGGCACGATGAAGATCAACGCGAGCGCGGGGTGCAAGTGCGCTTTGTAAAGCCCTGTCCACGACAGAGCGCCAGCAGCGAATATGTATGCCACCCAGTTATGTACGTGGAATTTTTTCAACAGTATGGCCGTCCCCATGCCGGCGAGGATGAGCAACAACCACTCGTATTCTGCGGGCATGGCTGGATCGGGATAGAATATAGCGATGATCCCCATGCCTATCCCATCGTCTGCGACCGCGAGAAGCAACAGAAAGTTCACAGCAGGATGACTTTTGCCGAACACCAGTCTTGCGAGTAGCCAGGAAAGTGCGATGTCGGTAGCCGTACAGATACCCCAGCCTCGGGAAAATTCCGGCGCGCCGAAAGCTGAGTTCAGAGCGAAAAAGACAATGGTGGGTCCTAGCACTCCCCCGGCCGTCGCCATGAGCGGCATCACCGCTTTCTTAACGGGAAATAACGCTCCTCCGGGAAGCAGGCTGTAGACTATCTCTATGCCCGCTGTTGCGAAGAAAAAGACCATGAATACATCGTTGATGATGAAATACAGGTCTATATGTTCGCCAAATATGGGAGTGAAGACGAACGCGTCATAGGTGACCGGTGATAGGTTTTTCCAAATAATTGAAGCAATAACGCCAACCAACAGAGGAACCGAATATTCCCGTATGTTATTAATGATTGAAGGCGTATGCACGTTTGTTTCCATGTAAAGATATCACCGGCTTATATAATTGTTACGATTACACTTTATCATCCTCTCAAAATCTCTGTCAACATATGGCCATGAAGCCTTAATATTCACATTTGCGATATTTTTCTGATAAGTACTCTCAGTACACATCGTAATACTCGTCGTATATCCATTCCTCCAATTTCCCTATCAGATGTGTATATTTTCCTTTGCTCTTTCGTATCAATTCCCCATCCCTAAAGACGGCCAGTGTGCCCTTACCTTTCCCTGAGGCCGCATTCCACAGATAAACGATATATGTATGTCCATTGATCGTCTTTTTCGCGGAAAAACCTATACCTCCAACGGTATATTTCGCGTCGTCAGGCGATATTCCTATTTTGAGGCGCTTATACTCAGCATCAGTTATGGTGCTTCCAGAACCTTGCTTGATCCATTTGGCGGTAATGTTGTGCGATCTCGTTTTTGTAACCTTCGTCGATGCCGTAATCTTTTCGCTACCGCTATACCATCCTAAAAATTTGTGCCCTGAACGCATGGGAACGGGGAGTTTACCATATGTGCCATCCACGGTGATCTCCTTGTAATTCGGGGTGCCTGACGGTAGTCTGCCTTTGTCAAGATTGTATTTCAGCATCAATTTTTTGGCGGTCCATTGAGCATAGTAGGTGACAATTCCCCTGCCTCCAAAATTTACCACTGTCTTCTTGTCGACTTCTACACCTCCGATTTTGGCCGTGAACCAACCCTTCTTGGTATACCCCGTACGAGAGACCTTAGGGAAAATGAGGGTTGTACCTTCGCTGATATTTCGGGCTGTTTCGCCTCCCACTCCTCCGTTTGCATCATATACTATGGTTCCCTTCACCGTCGGCGTGGCCGCCGCCGCGCTGGATGCCGATGCCGCAAACAGTGTAGCGATCACAATTATGGAGATTAACCGATTTAATAGATATAGTGTTCTCATAATCTGCTCCTATGCACAATAAAATAACTTTATGAGATACTATATAATATATACAATTTAATTGTCAATATGTATTTTTTATACATTAAATATTTTATGAATATTAGTACGTGGTCTTCGAAGATCATATACCGCTGAAATTCCGCTTTAGTAGCGTAATCCTGTTTTTTCATATAGCGGTTTTCGCACGTTAAAAGACCCTTGATCCCGTCAGGATTCAAGGGTCTTTAGGGTGGTGCGGATATTCTTACAGGATTTTTGAAACAATCGCTATATTTCAATGTTAACGGTAGAAGGTAAGCGGTATTTACATTACGGAAACACATTCGCGCCGGGACGGGACAAGACTTTACCGCCGCGACTCGGCGATGCAATACAGTTTTGCCACAGCGAATTACATCAGAAGATGAGACTCACGTATCCGGAAGAATAAGAGATATCGCGACATCAATATCCGCGCTCGCCCCTGCCCTTATATTTACGAAGCAGCAGTTTCACTGACCGTTCGGTAGGCTCGTAGTCGTATTCATAAATCTCTTTGTATACACGAATCAATTTCTTCAAACGGAAGTTCATATCGTGGTAAAACAGAAACTTTAGCGCAACATTGCCGCCGTGCATTTGCAGCGCTATAGCCACAATGTAAAATCCATGCCGTTTGGGTCAATTGAATTGGCTCGTAGAAAATGCTATCATGAATGGCAGTAAGAGGAGCGTGCAAAACACCTATAATGGACACGGAAATCACCATCGCAAATCTGTCAAAACGATACGGCAAAACTATTGCTCTTGACGGCGTTTCCCTGCATATCAAATCGGGGCTCTACGGGCTGTTGGGGCAGAACGGCGCTGGCAAGACGACGCTCATGCGCATCCTCGCGACATTACTCCCAAAATCCGAGGGCAGTGTGAGCGTCGGCGGTTTTGACATTTCGCAGGCGAAAGACATCCGGCGAATCATCGGCTATCTGCCACAGGAATTTTCTTTCTATCCGAGCCTGCGGGTGCGAGAGGCGCTGGATTATCTGGGTCTGCTGTCTGGAATGAGCAATGACGAAAGGAAGACGCGCATACCCGATGTCTTGCGCTGCGTCAATCTGTATGAGGACAGGAACAAACGGGTCAAAGCGCTGTCGGGCGGCATGAAACGCCGGCTTGGAATCGCTCAGGCGATCCTGCATGACCCGAGGATACTGATTGTCGGTGAGCCGACGGCAGGGCTTGATCCCGTTGAGCGGATACATTTCAGGGAAATGCTCGCGGCGCTCGCCGAGGGGCGCACGGTCATATTCTCCACGCATATCATAGAGGACATCGAAAAAACCTGCGGCCGATTGGCTGTGCTGAATCGCGGCGCACTGGTCTTTAACGGCGAGCTTGCGGATTTCATCGGCTCTGAGGACAGCATGGAAGCGGCGTATATCAGAGCCATCGGCGAGGCATGACCATGCGCCAATATCTGACGGAGTGCAGAGCCATTTCAAAAAGCCTCACATGGATCCTTTTCTTTGTCATCATTTTTATTTTATGAACATGGGGTTTGATGTTTATAACCAAATCCGGCAGAGCGAAACGCATTAGGACTACGAGCTCTCGTTCCCATCGGAAAGAGCTTCTCTGTTCAAAAATTATTATGCGGTTAGGATGAATCCCTTGATGCCGCCCGACGAACGCACGGGAGATTTCGGGCGTGTCAACGCGGTCATCCCCGAAAAGACGATGCCCAACGCCTGCGCGACATTGGCAACGGAGTATCTGTACGAGCGCGGCAATTCTTTTGCTGATGGGTATTCCGATATATCAGGAGTGCCAAACTATATCAGGCAGGGGTATATGAGCTATTCGGAGCTTGGCTTCATACAGCGCAAAACCCTCTCGCCCGAAGGGAGGAGTGAGATCGCGGATATTTTGTACCGCATCACGGGGCTGACGGCGGAAGAAATCTCATCGAGCATAAATGGCCTCTATGAACCGCTTCCGTTTGAGTACCGCTCAGAGAACGACTATAGCGGCAGGATACCCGTCTTGGTCGACTATGGGACATTCACCAAAGAGATGCGGCGCGTGGACCAGATCATAGGCGGCAACTCTGCATATGCAGAGAAGAAGCTGATCCTGTTCGCGACAAGAGAGGCCACTTACGAAGAAAAATATGCGGAGTATGAGGGCGTCGTGAAAGACGACATGGTGACGAACGCATACGCGCGCTATTATTGTGACTACATGATGATCATGGTTGCGCTGCTGTGCATTTTTATTCCCGTGAGCCTCCTTCTCCGCGACAGAAGGGCAAGGATGTCGGAACTGCTCGCTTCGCGGAGCGTAGGCAGCGCACAGTTCATCGCCGTGCGCTACGCGGCTTCAGTCACGATGGCGCTGCTTCCGGTATTCCTCATTTCGCTTATCCCTACGGCAGAGTTCATCGTGTGGGGCGGCAGGCACGGCATCCGGGTTGACCCGTTCGCTTTCATTAAATACGAAGCTCTGTGGCTGCTTCCGACGATTCTCGCCATCACGGGAGTAGGCTTCCTGCTCACGGTCCTGACCGACACGCCTGTCGCCATCCCCGTGCAGATCGCTTGGAGCTGGATCGCTATAATGGGTACAGGCATGGCGCTTATGGACATACAGAGCGGGGTTGGCGGGTGGTGGCTGGTTCTGCGCTTCAACCTCGTCGGAGGGCACGATACCATCATGGCGAACGCCACGCACATTTTGGCGAATAGGGTATTGTACGCGGCGCTCGGCATCGGATTGATGCTGCTCACCGTCGCTATATACGAGATGAGGCGAAAGGGAAGAATTGATGTCCTCGGAAAAATTCGGTTCGCTGCTGCGAATCGCAAAATTTCAGATTCGTCTGTCGCTGCTGAATAATGTCATCATCGCCGCATTAATGCTTGTGGCAGTCGTTGCGGTAACAGGCGTCTCTTACCTGGATAGCCACACAGTCGCAGTAGCCTTGGAGCGTTTTGCGGCGTGGATTGGCCTTGTGTTGATTGCGCCCGCCTATATGCCCGAGGAACATGGCGGTATACAAGAAGTGATCGCGGCGAGGCGGTGGCCCTTCCACGCGATAATTCTTATACGCATTGTTCTGTCCGTGCTTGCCTGCTTCACGCTGATGCTTGCCCTTGCTTGCATCATGCATGTTGCCGGCGGCGATTTCGATGTTGCCGGATACGCCTTCGGCGGGTTTGCGACTGCCTTCCTTCTGGGCGCGTTCGGCTTCATGGCAGCGGGCCTGTCAAGAAATACGATTGCGGGGCTGCTTTTATCGGTGGCTTGCTTCTATGCAAGCGCCAAGGCGATACCTGCAGGCAGTATCGCTTTCCCATTTTCGCTGTCGGCGCACATTGGCGAAGATGGGCGGTACGACTCGAAATATTTCATCGTCCTGATTGGGTGCCTCTTTGTCTGCGCGACATTCGCAGTGCGCATTGCGGATGACAAAAAGAGGGGGATGGCGCGTTGACGACGGCAAGGGTTAGGGATTGGATCGCCGGGTACAATCCCCGCAGCTTGATGCGATTAAATTTCCTGGATGTGCGGTCTTGCCGCGAGGCAGTTGCCGAGATTTCATCACAGCGAGCGCCCCTCAGGCCAGATCCTGTAAGAGCGCTCGCACTGGAGCGGATGAAGGGAATTATGGTGCGCCAAACCATCCCAAATCCGAACCAACATCCGGCGGGGTGAAACCGTCGGATTCAGGATTGCCTGACGATGGCGAGAACCGCGCCGCCGATATTGCATCCGCGCCGAATCCCGCTCCCTCAACTTCGGCAAGACTGATGGTCTGAGCATTATCCATATAGTTCAATACGAGTACGATATGGTCGTCATAGACGTATATGGCGTTGACAAATACGCGGACAAGGCTCTCGCGGTGTTCGTATTCGTCGAGATCGAGTTTCCTGAGTCGATTCGCCATAGATTCCTTGCTGTATCGCGTTCGGCATATTGCCGATGGCTTTTTCCGTTTCTTTCATCTGCTTTTCTAGCAAGGGCAAAGCGTCGCTCTCTTGGCGCTCCACAAGCATGAGCATATCCGCAATACGACTGATCATTTCATTCGAAAAGACGATGTTTTTAACATGATGAACCACGATGTTTTCGATATTGCCTTTTTTGACGGCAGGGCGCGTACAGCCTTTATGATTCTTGACCGACGCACATTTGTAGTAGCGGTGAACCTGCCCCGTCCGGCTCGTGCCGCTCTCTCCGACCATGAGCGACCCGCATGAGCCAC